>CAJWOS010000180.1 GCA_913044235.1 uncultured Pseudomonadota bacterium | reverse complement strand
CATGCGGAGGACGCGACCGAGTCGGAAGACGAGGGGGGGTCGGAGGAGGAGGGGGAGTTGGAGGAGGAGGAGGAGGGGGAGGCGGAGGAGGCGGTGGAGGCGGTGGCGGCGGTGTTGGTGGGAGCCTTGGGCAGCTTGCGCCAAGCCCAATTGTGGCCGCCCGCGTCGGGGCCCAGCGCGTTGCAGCCCAGCCTCAGGGCGAAAAACAGGGCGAGAGCGCCCACCACGCCGATGAGTACAAACATGATCTGGAAGCCCTGGTGCCATCGACAATGGCGCTGGCGTGGCCGTCATCCTTGAGCTTGCTCGGACTGCCACGGCGCCAGACTTGTGTGTGGGATTTCCGGTCGCCGAGGAGCTTGGGCTGGTTGGGAGTCGGGCGATGGCCCGTGCGGCGGCTGCCGGACACCCGGCTTTTCCTGGCGGGATGCCTGCGCTCACCGTGGCCATTGACCTCGCGGGCCAGGGGCAGCTCGCGCTGATGGGGCTTGGACCTGCTTGGACGCCGGAGCGGCTGTCCTGGCTACAGTCCAACCTGGATCCACTGCCGGTGGCACCCTTCGCGTATCGCGTCTACAGCCGGCTCTTGCCGTGGATGGAACGCTCGGACCATGCGCCCTTCGCTTGGCATGGTGGTCTCTCTCTGCACCTGCTCGGCCTGGGTGATAGCGATGTCTTCCCGCTCTACCATCAGCCGGAAGACGTGAACTGGGAGCGGAAGGCCCTGATCGACCTCGCAGTGGCATTGCACCAGCTCGGGACGGCTCCGAAGCTACCACCGCTGCCTGTCGCCGACGGTCTGGTCGACCGGACCCGGTCGCCCGAAGGGGCTGGGTTGCTGCTGTTCGGGCTTGCCTGGCCCACTGAATTGGTGTGGGGGGTGGTGATCGCAGGGATCGTTGCTGGACTGGCCGACCTCCGCCGGGGACTCCCCGGCGTGCCGAGGCAGCTCGTGGTGGGCCTCCTTGCGGCGGTTGCAGCGGCGGGTACCATGGCAATCATCACGGGCGGAGGATGGTTTTCCCCCACGGTCGGGGAACGAACGGCCATGGCTGTGATGGGCACCGAGGCGACGGGGTGGTGGAGTGCCGCGCCCGTGGCGGTCGGCGCGGCCGCAGCGGTGTGGCTGGCGATCCGACACCGCCTGGGGCGTGGTGGGAGTGCATCGTTTGGGGCGGCCCTCGGTGCGATCGGAGCCGCTTGGCTGGATCCGGTCTTTGCGCTTCCCTTTGGTGCAGCGGCATTGTTGGCTCGGCTACATCCGCTCTTCGCTTTGATCCCTGCAGCCTATCTCTTACGGCCATCAGCGTTGCGCCAGTTCACCTTTCACGGACTGGCTCCACCGCTGTTCTGGGGGGCCGTATGGCTCCTTGCCTGGCCTGCAGTAGCTGGCTGGAAGTCGGCTGCGACGCTAGGCCGGAGGCAAACGGAGGTTCCATGCCCGAGCTCCAGCTCATCGGACCCGAGCTGACCGAAGCGCTTCGGCGTGCGGAGCGCACCACAGCGGCGTGGATGCGACGGGTTCGTGAGTCCACCCGTCCGCTCGATGTGTTTGAGGAGGCCGTAGAGCTCCGGTCGACCTGTGGCTATCGGCTGTGTGGGCGGATCTGGATCCCTCGCACGGGATCGGGCCCCCGGCCGGCTCTGGTGTGGCTGGGCGATGGCGCCTCGGGGGTGGCAGACGCCCTTGATCCGGATGCACCGATGACCGCTCCCGAGGCTGCGCGCGCAGGGTGGGCGGTGATCGCGATCGACCTTGCCGGTCGTGGGGACAGCACGGGGGAGGACGACTTTGGTGGACCGGAACATGCCGACGATGTGGCTTGTGCGGTGCGCCACCTTGGCGAGCGCGCGGATGTCGACAGGAATCGTGTGGGCATCGTGGGGCTGGGTCTGGGCGCGCCGGTCGGCATTGCTGCTGCTGCTGCTGGAGCGCCGGTGAGCTTTGTTCTGGACTGGGAGGGGCCCGTCGACCGCGAGACCCTCCTCTCGGTCCATCCCGATGCGGCGTTGGGGGTCGATGATGCGGTGTGGTGGTCGGACCGTGACACGCTGGGGCAGATCGGTCGGTTGTCCTGCGGCTATGTGCGCCTGCAGTCCGAAGACGACCACCGCAATCCCGAAGAGCTCCGCCACGCACAAAGGGCGTTGTTTGCGGCACGGTGGCAGACCGCGTCGCCGCAGGGATTTTGGTTCCAGATCAATCACCATCCCCGTGGGGAAGCGCCTGCGCGCCCGCAGTGGCTGCCGCCGGGCCGGTTTGCGGCAGGGCGAGCGCTCCGGCGGAAGCTGAAGCGTCTCGCGAACGACCGTAGACGGGTCTCAGCGACCTGATACTATGCCGGCTTCGTGGAGGTTTCCATGACCCGCTCGGTATGGTTCCAGACGACTGCTGCTGTTGGAGCGTCTGCGGCTGTCGGGCTCACAGTCGGTTTGACTGGCTGCGATGACCACCTGCTCAACGGCAATGCGCCGGCCTCAGGGATTTTTCTGGCCGATGTACTCGAGATCATCGACTCCGAGTGCATCAGCTGTCATGCAGGCCTCACGGCCGATGCCGGTCTCGACCTGTCCACCGACTTTTGCGCAGTGGTTAACGGTCGCATTGTGGTACCCGAGAGCCCGGAAACCAGCCTCTTGTACTTGCGAATGCGGTCGCCCTCCGAGCCGATGCCCCCCTCGGGCCAGCTCTCTGCCGACCAGATCAATATTGTACGCACTTGGATCAGCGAGGGGGCTGACTGCGAGGGAGCCTCGTGGGTCGTGGACGATGACACGGGGGCTGCCGACCCTGGCAAGCAGCTCTACGACAACTACTGTGCGGGGTGCCATGGCGCGGACGGTGGCGGCGTCAGTGCGCCGGCGATGACTGCGATCGTGCCCGGACTCACGGCCGAAGAAGTGGCACAGATCGCACGCGCCGGATCGGGCACAATGCCTCCAATCCTCGCCGATCCCGACGACGCACAGACCCTCGGCGAGTGGGTGGTGGCGGAGTGGGGCAACTGACCCGCTGAGCCTGCTCAGTCCTGGCGCCGCCGGATGGTCGCGAGCGTGGCCAGACCAGCCAGCAGCCAGCCGGTGCCCCGCAGGGGCTTTGTGGTGCTGCATGCACAGCCACTCGCCGCTCCCTTTTCGTTTGTAATGGAGTCCGGATCCATCACGGCGGTGTCCTCCTCGATGGACGGATCGGAAGAATCTCGGGTTTCGGGCGTCGAAGGTTCCGTGTCGGCAGTGTCGCGTTCGGCGGTGTCGTCCGGGGTGTCGGGGTCCGATGGGTCGTCCTCTTCGGTCACCGATGGCTCTCCGATGGCAAGGATCTCGATGTCGTCGATGTTCCAGCCGCAGTAGGTGTACCCCTCGTCGGTGGAGCCCATCACCCATCGAATCTGGGCGTTGCTGCTGCCGTCGACCACAGCGCTGATGTCGACTTCTTCGAGTGTCCAAGACCGATCGGTGATCTCGCCATCGTTTTTCCAGACGGTCTGCCAGTTGCGGCCGCCGTCACCGGTCACCTCGATGCTGGCATTGTCGTATTCGGGTTCCTCCACTCCCAGCCAGCGCTGGAACTGCAGTCGGGTTCCCACGGCTCCGGAGAGATCGAGCTCGCCGGTGGTGAGGTTCTGCGCACGCATCCGGTCGTCATAGTCGCCATCGAGGTTGTAGCCGTACACCTGGGAGCCTGTCGCACCGGAGCTCGGGTCGGGGCCACCATACTGGCCGCCGTTGCCCTGTGGGACGCCCCATTCCCAGTCACCGCCAGTCGACCAGCCAGGGTCGGTATCCAGATCCCACGCGTAGAAGACCACAGGCTCCCCGATCAACATCGACAGTGGGCGGGTCGAGGGCGATGCGCCGTTGTCGTATGTGAAGGTCACCGTGCCGTCGTGTCGACCTGGCGGGAGAGCATCGGCTGCGGATGTGATGGATACGGTGAGGTCGGTGCTGCCTTCGCTCGGGATGGCAACGGAGGTAGCGCTGGGGGCTGCCCAGGCGGCATCACTGGAGACGGTCACGGTGACCGGAGCGTCGCCCCGGTTGTTGAGGGTCCAGGTGGCGGCGCTGGGCGTGTATGGACCGCCCACCGGGCCTGTCACCTCGAGTCCGTCGGAAGGCGTGACTTGCACTCCAGACAGGTGTGGGGCCAGGGTGTTGATGGTGGTCTGTCCCGTGCCGGATGGGTCGAGCCAGTCGGAGAGACGACTGCTGGCGCGGCCATCACCGTCCCAGGCCTTGTACAGTCGGCCGTACCAGTCGGGCTCGTCCCACCGGCAGGAGGCGTAGCCCCCAGTGAGGGTACCGATGGCGCGGTGGTCGGTGTCGAAGAGCGGACTGCCCGACGAACCGCCTTCGGTGGTGCCGAGATCCCAGTCTTCGACGCGGACGTGGGATCCGCTCGAGTCGGAGCGGTCCGAGTAGGCGTCGGTGACCAACGTCGGGTCGTTCTCGAAGCTGATCGCCTTTTCGTCTGTGCCGGGGTGATGGATGGCCACCGCGCCGCTGGTGGTGCTGCCTGAGCGATCCCAGCCGGCAAAGGCCACCTCGTGGGCCGGGTCTGGTGCACTGCTCAGCTCCACAAGCGTCCAGTCCGAGGAGCGGTATTCCATGCGCCAGGTGGAACCGACTTGATAGTCGTCCAGTCTTCCACCGGAGAGGTCGCCGCAGTTGGCGCTCTCGTAGTTCCAGTACACCACCAGGCTCGATGCGTTGCCGGAGTCCACGCCGCAGTGCTGGGCCGTGGCGAACAGCGGAGTCTGGTCTTCGGCGGTGTTGTTCATCATGAAGCCGGTGCACCAGAGGTCCCCGGAGAAGCCGTAGACCGCGACCGAGTCGATCTCGGCTTCCCAGCCGACGGCGTCGGGACACACCACGTCGATGTTGCAGGTGCCTTGCGGTGGTGGTGGCAGGGGGCCGAACTTCCGAACGCCCACGTGGATACCGGTGAGCTCCAGGATGGGAAGGGAGGCGCCGGCAGCCCGCTCGATGGCCACCACCACTTCATCGGTGGAGACCAGAGGCGTATACAGCTCGCCGCCGCTGGCCTGGTCACCGGTGATGGGCCGGGGGAGCGCGTGGGTTCCGTTGGCCGCTTCGAGCCACATCCGGCTGCCGTCGGTCAGGGATGCACGCGAAAACGAGAGTGAGAGGTTGGTGGCGGTGGGTGCCAGGATCCGGACAAAGCCCAACTCACGGCCGTCGGGGAGGACTTGCCACTGGGCGGTTGCCGCCAGGTCTACCTGCACGTCGCGGGTGATGGCGTAGCGAATGGCGCCTTGTTTGTCGGCCGGTACCGGCGGAACCGACTTTCGGTCGCCTGGCGCCACCTCGATGACCGGCGGCGGATCTTTGGCGTCGAGGCGGGCGTAGAGGCCATCGGGCATCGCCGATGCGGGCGTGGACCAGGACAAGAGCGACAACCAGACCACGAACATGGACCCCTCCGGGTTGCATAGAGCGTGGCCCGATATCGACGGGCGTGCAATTGCATGGCGTGTGCATGTGGTCAAACCCGGGCACTATCCTTGCGGGAACACCACGAGCTCGCTTCCGTTGCACACCACTTCCGCCCGTCCTGGGTGCGTGGCCCGGACCGCTGCCGTCGTGCCGTCGCAGGTTGCGGAGACGCCGTCTGGATAGACCCAGACGGGTACGGCGAGCTCGTGCGGGTCGGAGGTGGCGTCTTCAAGGCGCACAGTGAGCGTGCGACTCGGGCTGTCCCAAGACAAGCCGATGAGGCGTCCGGCTGTTGCGGTGGGGAAGCCCCGCGCGATGACGTCGACGGCCGCCGCTCGGAGGGCACCGCGGGTGTGGGGAGCGTCGCCTTCGTCGTACAGCCCCCAGGAGTCCTGAGAGTGCTCTTCGTACAGCCAGAGGGCCCAGCTGGCTTGATGCAGGTCGAATGCATCAAAACAGGTCGACAGGAAAAGAAGGCCGCGCTCTGTGCGGGGATCATTGCCGAACTCACCGGCATACAGGTGGGCGCTGTGAAAGCGCGCTTCTTCGACGGATCTCGCGATGCTTTCCTCAATGGCGCCGGTGTCTTCAGAGACCCAGCCATCCTCGAACACCTGGGTGTAGATGTGGGGACCATACATGGCCTGGTCCCATGGAAAGGGCGTGTTCATCACGGCGGTGTCAGTGATGTTTCGAATGGCATCGGGCTCGAACACGACCGGCAGCTCGGGAGCGACGGCCCGGATCTCTGCGGTGACGGCATCATGGAACGCATCAAGGAGGTCCTGGGCGCCGAAGACCACGGGCTCGTTTTGCAGCTCGATAGCCACGGCACCGGGGTGGTCGGCCAGGAAGCCTGCAAGCTCGGCAGCCATGGCAGCGTATGCGTCGCGCACGGGCTGGCCAGATGTGAGCGTGGCATTGTTGTACAGGCTCGAGAAGGCCTCGAGCACCACGGGCGACCGTCGGCGCTCGGCCAGCTCGGCGGAGGTGAGGGGCCCTTCGAGCAGCTCCGCAGGCGGCGGATGGATGGCCCAGAGGGGGGCACCGTCTTCGCCGATGTCTTTGCCATACGCATCTTGATGCAGGTCGACGATGGTGAGGACACCCACGGCCGCGCAGTCGTCTACCAGTGTTCCGATGCGTTCGAGGTAGCCGGTGTCGATGGTTCCTTCATGGGGCTCAATCCCCGACCAGTTCACCGGAAGTCGAAGGTGGTTCATTCCCAGGGTCTCCGCGAGAAACGCGCAGTCCTCTCCGGTAAACGGTGGAATTTCCTCCAGAGCGATGCGGCCATCATCAAATGTGACGTCGAAGAGACCCTCCACGCGAGCGTTGATGCCGCGGAGCAGCACCTGACGGCCAGAAGCATCGAGCAAGCGGCCATCGCGCACCGAGAGGAGGGGAGCGGCCGGTGAGGGTGTTCCGGTGGAGCCACCTTTGTCGCCGCTGCAGGCGGTCAGGAGTAGCGCCAGGGAGAAGAAGCGTTGGGGGAGCATGGGAGTCATCTTCGCCCACGAACGAAGCACGGGGCAAGGACGACACGGCAGTGGCATGCGGAGGGGCTCTCGTCGGCTCATCCGCCGGGGGCTTCGAGCGCAGCATCGCCATACACGTAGCGGTAGGTCTGGAGGTAGCCCAGCACCCTGCGGACATAGCGTCGGGTCTCGGTGTAGCCGATGTCTTCGGCGAACCGGTCGGGTGCCGGTGGCTGCTCGAAGTTCCCGAGCCACCGCTCGACCGCTTCGGGACCACCGTTATACCCAGCGATCACTGCCGGCAGAGCGGGGCCATCCAGGCGACCGCCGAACTGTGCATGCAGCGAGCCCAGCTCGGCGATGCCAAGCGCGGCATTCACACCGGGGCGGTACAGATCATCGGGGTGGAACGCCTGGTCTCCGAAGACCTGTGGTTGGATCTTGGTGGCAACCTCCGGCATGAGCTGCATCAGACCGCGTGCGCCTACCGGGGAGGTGACGTGTGGCTTGAGAGCGCTCTCTGCGGTCATGATCCCGAAGGGTAGATGTGCAGGCAGGCCGTTGTCGAGGGCACTCTGAGCGGCGGCGGTGCCCAGAGGCCGGGGGTGGCAGGCTGCAGCGGTTGCCGTCGCACTGGTGATGCGGTGCGGGCTGGGGCACTTGCCGCGGACCAGGGACTGTGCGCCGGGGTAGTCGCCGGCGAGGATCAGGGCGTGGGCCATTGCGATGCGTCCATCCGTAGACTGACGAGCGGTCGCGGTGAGCGGGGCCAGCTCCGTTTGCGCCCAGTCGTCGAGTCCGACGGTCGCGAGGGCGAGGCCGCGGGTCCAGCGAGGGTCGGTGGACATCGCAGTGGGTGCGGGAGGGGCCGCTGCAACGGCTCGGGATGGGAATGTCTCGCCCAGCCGCCACGAGGCAAACCACGCGTAGCCGCTGAGTGGCCAGCGCTTGCGCACGGACTGGTAGCCGTCGCGTGCCGCATCGGCGCGGCCCTGTTGGTCTGCGATGCGGGCCTGCCAATACGCAGCCCCGGCAGCGAGCCCGGTGCGCCCGTGCTGGCTGAGGACCTCGGACATGGCCTGGTCGGCCTCTGCGAGCTTGCCTGAACGATAGAGCGACCAGGCGATGAACCATCGGGCCTCAGCGGCATGCTGGCTGGTGGGGTATCGCTGCAGGTGTGCGCGGAACAAAGGAACGGCACGCTCCACGTCGCCTGCATCGTAGGCGAGGTAGCCGACCTTGTAGCTCGCCGTGTCGCCCGGCTTGGTGTTGGGCAACGACTGGTACAGAGCGGTGTAGAGTTCCGCGGCAGCGGGATAGTCGCCGGTGCGTGACATGCCGAGGGCATGGTCGAAGCGCTCTTCGGGCGTGGGATCGGGGATGGCGGCATACCAACGCACGGCGGCGGGGTAGTCCTTGGCGCGGAACGTGAGCTTGGCCATCTGGCGGATGGTCTTCGGATCGGTGTCGCGGCGAGGCAGAGGCTCAGTGAGTGCCAGGGCCTCTTTGTAGAGGCGCAGTCGCTCCAGGGTGCGGGCGCGTTCGCGAATCCGGCTCCGTCCGTCGCCCAGAGTCCCGTCACGCACATCCACGCCGTTTTCCTTGAGCCACCGCTCGGCGTCGGCGCTGCGGGATGACGTGGGATTCCAGGTCCAGATCTTCTCGAGGACCGGAATGGCTGCGTGGGGCTCGCCGCGGGCGATGGCGCCTTGGGCCAGCCACCACCGGATCTCGGCGGGGTCGGCCCCCCCAGGCTCGGCCAGCTTGCCCCGGTTGGAGAGCTTCGCGGTGCCCAGGAGTGCGTTGAGGGTGTCGCGACCGGCCATGTGGGCGCCCATCTTGACCTGGGCCATGCCGAGCAGCATGCGTGCCCGTCGACCAGCAGGGCCCGGCAGGTCGAGATCCGTGAGGAGTGCGACGGTGCCGGAGTAGTCTTTTCGTTCGAGACGGGCCTCCGCTTGCAGGAGCATCCCGTAGGGGCTGAGGCTGCTGCCGGGCGGGAGCGCAGCCCACTCTTCGGCTCGATCCAGGTTGCCGGCCGACAGCGCACATCGCGCAAGAGCAAGGCTGTCGGCTTGGCCCTGGACGGTCTCGGGGGCGGCGGGGCCCGAGAGGTCGGCCATCGCGGTCCGGCAGTCGCCGAACCGCAGGTCTGCTCGGGAAGCCTCGTTGAGTGCATGCGCGGGGAGTGCGGTGACGAGGAGGAAGGACACAAGGGTCACGAGAGCTCCGGAAGGGCGGGACGCGAGGGGGAGCACAGGAAGGCGGGGAAGCCTTCCGCGGGGACCGAGAGTGTAGCGTCGGCGGGCGCTACGCGGTGGAAGACGGCGATGGGTCGAGACTGGGCGGACCGTCCATGCCTTCCAGTTGCCATGGATTTTCCAGGACATCGCGCACGACCTTTGCGAGGACCCCGCCCTGTGCGCCGTCGATGTAGCGATGGTCGATGGTGGCGCAGAGGGTCATTTGGGGCCGCACCACGACCGTGCCGTCTTGCGCGACCGGTGTGTCGCGGATGGCGCCCACCAGGACCAGCACTGGGGTGTGGGCAAAGGGCGTGGGGGGCGCGAAGCCCTCGTCGAGGCCGAACACGCCCACATTGGTGATGATGCATGCGCCGAACGGGTGTGGCTCGACGCCCAGGGTGGGCAGGTTGAGTCCCCAGACCCCCGCGAGGTAGCCCATCGTGTGGACCAGGGGCCGGATGAGCCATGTGGGCAGCAGCTTCAGGGGCTGCATGCTCTTGTTGAAGGACTCGTCGGTTCCGGAATGGAGCTTCTCGGCGAGGGCACGGAGCTCCTGGCCGAGCTCGGTGACCGACTTGCGGTCGAGATCTGTGATCTTGGCTTTGGCGAGATTGCGCCCTTCTTCGAGCGCCACGAGAAACGAGATGTCTACCGATGTGTGCTGGACGTAGCGGCCAAGGCGAATCACGCCGTTGAGGCCTGGGGCTCGCGAGAGGGCCACTGCGACGGCTTTCCCCACGAGGTGTGTGATGGTGACCTTGAGGCCAGTCTTCTCTCGGAGCCATTCGAGGTACCGCCGGGCCTCGGTGACATCGACGGTGAGCTTGCCGTAGATGTTGCCTTCGCGGGGCGCACTCCATGTGGAGATGGCGAGCTTGCGCCGGACGGAATTCGGGCGTTGCACAGTCAGGGGTTCGGACATGGGCCCTCCGGGCGACGGCTGCGGATCTCCACGCCGACCGCAGGTCACAGCAGGCGGCGTGGCCCACCGCTAATGTCTCGGCGGACGTTCGGCTGACGGAGAGCACGCGGTTTTTGTGGTGACTGAAGGCATCGGCCGACTGGGAGCGGTGGCCAATTGGCGATTCTGCGGACCCACGGGGACCGGCCGGGAAGAGAGCCGCAGCTGGACTGGGGGGGGCGCTGTTGCGAGTCGGCCGACAGACTGGAGCGGTCAGAAGCTGCTGCCCAGCTGGAAGTACAGGCCAGCGAGACTGCCGAACGGGATGCCGCCCTCGCCGTATACGCCGAAGCCGTAGCCCACCCGTACATTCAGAGGGATGCCCCACGCCACGACCGCCGAGCCGCGCAATTCCACCCCGGTACCGATGCGGGTCTGGGCGAGCAGATTGGTCTGCTGGCCGGGATCGTTGAAGGCGTTTCCAGCGTCTACGAACACCGCCGCGGAGGTGTGTCGGGCAAACACCGGCAGGGTTCGGAAGCCGCGATCGATCCACCACAGGGGGAGTCGATACTCCCCGGATGCCAGGTAATACCAGTCGCCGAACACGGTGCTGAACGGGAAGCCGCGAAGCGGCCGGAACTCTCCGGGCAGTGTGTAGGCGGCCGACTCGCCGAACGTGCCGCCAAGGCGGAACGAGCCCTGCTGCAGCTGGTCTCCGAGGGATGCACCACCGGCAAGGCGGGTAGCGAACACATGGTTGGTTCCCCAGGGAGCGGTGCGGTACTCCCGCCACTCACTGGTGAGCTGCAGGCGCGTGAATCCGACCAGCTCCTCGGCGGTACCGGACTCGTTGAGCGCGAGCACTTGAGAGCCGAGCCAGGGGTGCGAGAGGTCGCCGTTGAAGGTGAGAACCCGTGCCTGCTCTGCCGAGATGCTTCGGGCATAGGCGCGCCCTCGGGCCAGAGCCCAGCCGCCTCCGATGCTCGACAGGAACCCTCGCGTGGGAAGAAAGGGCGTGTAGACATCCTCTGGCAGGTCAAGCTGGGGCTGACGGAGCTCGCCGCTCCAGCGCGCAAAGAGGCCCTGGTATTCGTTGACCGGCCACGAAACCTGCGCGTAGGTGGTGGTGCGCTTTTCCCAGTAGATGTCGGGGGTCTGCTCGACCGTGGGCTGCCAGACACCACCCGACTCCGGCGGCGGTGGCTGCACCCAAATGCTCGTGCCAAATGGCGCAGACGAAGTATAGATCCCCACGGTGTAGACGGGAATCTTCGTGTTGAGAGAGGCCGCGACGCCCCAGCCGATGAACTGCGAGTCAGTGCGGTACGACACAAACCCGTTGTAGAGATAGCGGCGAAGGGTGTCGGTGCCTGCGATGCCCAGCGAGCCCTGCAAGCCGTAGTACTGGGTGATGGCGAGGCCCGGCGCGATGTAGCGCGGCCAGAGGGTGGGGCCCGCCTTGTAGCGCTCGACGGGAACGGAGAAGTCGAACTCCTGCTCCTCTCGGCTGGAGTCGCCGGTGCGGGAGGGATCGTCGACGTTGGGGCCACCCCCAGGGGCATCCGTGACGGGGGACTCCCGGAAGAAGGGGTGCGCATCTCCAGCAAGATCGGGCAGATCCGAGGCGACGGGCAGCGCTGGGTCGAGCTCACCGTGCGCAACCGGATCGCCGGGGCGGCCCCAGTTGCCGGGCAAGGAGCCCAGGATCTGAAGCGGCCCGCCCATGCCATCAAGCCCGGGAACCCGCCGTTCCTCAAGCATCATCTGTGTGGCCGCACCGGGGTCATGGTGGGTCGACACCGAGTCGCGCATCCCCTGACGGACTCGGAACTTCCGCTTCTTGTCGGGTGCATCGACGTCGGTGGCATCTTTGGGAGCGACCGGGTCGCCCGGGGGTGGAGGAACCCAGCCCTCCGCCGGAAGAACCGTGGTGAGGGGGGTGGCATGGTCGAGTGGCTTGGGAAGCAGGCCGCGATCCCACCACGCAGAACGGTCAACGTCGAGGAACGCGATGTCCATGCCATCGCCGGAGTAGGACTCGAAGACCAGTGCCTCGCCATCGGCGCGCATCGATGGTGAAAACGCTCCTCCCAACACGTTGGTGACCTGGTACAGCCGCTCGGTTTCCAAGTCGACCGCGTAGATGTTGAACACTCCGCTGCGATCGGAGGCGAACAGCAGGGTGCGGCCATCGGCGCTGAAGCGCGGGTCGATGTCGGAGGCTTCGTCTTGGGTGATTCGGCGAAGGGGCTTTCCCTCACGGTCGAAGATCCAGATGTCGCGCCGGCCTTCCTGCCACACCACCATGGCGATGTGCTCTCCGTCTGGCGAGTACCGTGGCGTTGCAAGCTGGGTGTGATTTCCGGGGTCGAAGAGCACTCGCTC
>CAJWOS010000179.1 GCA_913044235.1 uncultured Pseudomonadota bacterium | reverse complement strand
CGACTTCGTCGCAGTCGTCATCGATGCCGTTGCAGAGCTCAACGGCCATCGGAGAAATGGCGTCGTCGTCGTCATCGCAGTCCGAGGCGTCGGCGACCATGCCAGATGGCTGCGTACAGGCCACCTCGGTGGCATCTGAATTCCCGTAGCCGTCGCCGTCTTCATCGGCGTACCACACGTCTCCATCGAGGGGATCTTCATCGGTGGTTCCGTCGCAGTCGTCGTCTTGCTCGTTGCACACCTCGTCGGCATCCGGCGAGACTGCCGCGTCGCCGTCGTCGCAGTCCTGATCGTCGGCCACCGTGCCCGACGGTGGATCACATGAGCTCACCTCGGTGTCGGGGTCTCCGAAGCCGTCCCCGTCGCTGTCTGCGTACCACGCAGTGCCATCGATCGGCTCCTCGTCGATGTCTCCATCGCAGTCATCATCCTGGTCGTTGCAGAGCTCGGCCGCTCCTGGATTCACAGCACCATCGGTGTCGTCGCAGTCGGTGCCACCCGACTCGAGGCTGTCATAGCCATCGCCGTCTCCATCGTTGGTGGGAACGTCTCCGCTGTCCTCCTCGCAGACCGGCGATCCCACGCAGCCATCGTCGTCGCAGTCGTACAGCCCATCCCGGTCGTTGTCGGCACCGTCATCGCAGTCGCCGGGCTCGGAGCCCTCCCAGCGGGGCTCCGTCGTGCCGTCGCCTCGGTCGTCTCCTGCAGACTCCTTTTCGGTGCACGCAACCAAAACCAGTGCGCACAGCAGCCATCGTGTGGAATGCATCGAGACCTCCCTTCGTCTGTCCGAGTGTGCCGAACCCTACGTCACGGGGGGGATTCTTACCAGTCTCCCCGCCGATGCAGGGTATCCCAGACCCCAAAGCACACCCTGCGAAAGGAAGTCCATACACCCAACCTTTGATGGGGACGGAGTCATTGCCATCCACCACGGTGATGAAGCCCGACCGCACCTGCACGCCCCAGCCGGCTTCGCCACCGCTGGCGAGGGGCGGCGAGTCCGCACCAGACCGTTAAGGCCCCACAATCGCCCCGAGTCGCCTGGAACCACCATGCCCAAGCCCCATCGACCCCCACTCACCGGAATCCCCGACGAGACCCGGACCTGTGAGCAGTGCGGACAGACCATGGTGTGGACCGGTCAGCCAAGCTTCAGCGGACCGGTGCGCTTCCGGTTCTTCCGCTGCCAGACATGCGGCGTGCGAAAGATTCCGGTGCGACCCGAGCGAGCCGACGGCTGGGGTTGAGCCCCCTGCTGCTCCCACAAACCGCACTCCGGTGCACCGCATTTGTGCAGCCCCCGGTGCGGCGCTGTTGTGAACGTGGGCTGGGACACCGTACAATGATGACCGAATGGAGGTTCCCATGCGACGGTGTGTGCTGCTCTCGATGCTCTGGCTGGGCGCCTGCATCGACAAGTCCAATCCCACTTCCGACACCAGTGAGGCAGAGGGATCCACAACGGCCACAGGCTCCGGGGAAGATGGCGGTGACGGTGGCAGCGGCACCGGCAACGCCGGCAGTGACGAGGGCGGCGGCTCCGGTGACGAGGGCGGCGACTCCAGCGACGAGGGGGGCGGTGAAGACGGCAGCAGCGACACCCTCGAGATCGCCGGGAACTACACCTCCGACATGGGCGAAGAACATGTGATCACCGAGTCGTACTGGTCGATGGATTTCGATGCGGGCGAGCTCTACGAATACTCGATCACCCAGTATGACAACGACAGCCGGTGGCTGGTGGCAGAGAACCTCTCCGCCGACGAGGCAGGCTTCTGGAGCCGGTTCGACTGGTTCGAAGACTCGGGCGGCACCCTATATGTGTGCCAGACAGCAGGACTGGCCGCATCTGAAGGCGATGCCATCGCCACCAGTCCCGCCGACGCCAGCGACCTGTCCGGCGGATGCCCGTACTACGGATGGCTTCTCCTGACCCCGATCTGAGCCGTGCAGCTGCTTCGGCTCTGCACAGACCCGACTACGGGATCGACCCCTCCGGTGGTGCTTCCGTCGACGTGGAGGCGTCGGGTGCCGGAGCGGTCGTGGGGGACGTTCCCAGGTCGACTTGGACTGCAAGTCGCCGCGCATCATCGGTCACCACTGCCGACACGGTGACGGGCGCAGTGACACCCAGCTGCGTGGCCGTCATGCGCAGGGCGAACGCCACGAATTCCAGTCGACTCGACACGCACTGGTTGGCGGCCTCGCCCAGGTTGCCGGTCACGTCTACACTCGAGATCATCTCGAAGTCGGTGTGAATTCGGATCTGCGCATCGGTAGGCAGCGGATCCACACAGTCGATGGCCACCGTTCCGGCCTGGAGCATCACGTTGGCGAGGGCCTCCCGATCCGTCGGCCGCAGGTCCAGCCCCTCGACCTCCAGTGACTCCACTGCCAGAGACGCCGTCCACCCCGCATAGCTCTGCTCCGACCGCTCTGCCGTGAGGAGGTCGTGCACGTAGCGAATCTGCACCGCGAGATTGAGACCGGGGTACCGCGTGGCCGTGTTGACAGCGATGACCCGCCCACGGTCGTCGAAGAGTGGACCACCCGAAGAGCCGGGGGCCACGGTGGTCTGCATCTGTAGAAATTCGGTGCCCTGGACGTTGCGATGGGCACTGACGATGCCCCGCGTGAGTGAGTACGACAGCCCGAGGGGAGCACCAATGGCAAAGGTATCGGCCCCCACCGACGGCACCGGCTCCGCCGGCGCGAGAGGGACCGTGGGAAGGTTCAAGTCTTCGACATGCAACAGGGCCAGGTCGTGGTCGGCGTCGATGTGCAGGGCTTTCACAGGACCGAGGGTGCGCCCATCACGCGTGACGATCGCCACCTGCTCGGCCTGGTCGATCACATGTTGGTTGGTCACCACGAGATCGGGACCCACCACAAAGCCACTGCCGTGCCCTTCACGGGTGGTGGCGCCCATCATGTCGAACAGCTCCGCGAGTGGATTTCCGTCTTGAATGGTGGCGCGGGTCTTCACCACCACCACCCCGTCTGCCCGCTGCTCGAACAGGTCGGATGCAGACAACAAGGGCTCGCCATCGACCGCGGTCGCATCCTCGGTCGGCGACGGATCCACATCGGACGCGGGCACCGGCGTGGACTCCGCCTCGGGTGCCGTCGAGATGGTGTCGGCCACCCATCCTGCGAGGGTGGGCAGCGGCGTGCCTGCCGTACCCGGAATCCAGTCGCCCCCCGAGCGCAAGGCGTCGGCCGTGACCCCTGGTACGGCGCCGAACAGACCTCCGATCAGCACTCCATTCCACAATGCGAGGGCTGTGGCCCGGACCGCACTTGCGTGCACCCGCTCCGGCCCGATGCTCTGGATGATTCGGCCAGCCAGCAGCAACGGCACCGCCATCGCAAGCAACAACGACACCGCTCCCGCAGCGATCGCCACTGCGCTGGCCTCGAAATCGGAACCGACAAAGTGCGCAACCATGGCACCGATGAGGTACACCCCGCCCACAGCGGTCAGGACCGCAGGCAGGCCAAACATCAGCATACGCGAGCGACTTTTTGCAGCCACGAGAACCTCCGACGTGCCGACCTTACGCCATCGCGGAGACAATCTTGCCCAAAGCAAGTCCTGGCAGCCGACCCGCATGGTCCACTGCCGGCGACCACAGTAGGCCGTCCCGCCAAGCCCTCGGTGTGCATGGTCAGACCGCATGGAGTCCGCAGATGACCCCCTCTCACCAGCGCCCGCTCTTTACCTTCGCGCTCTCCCAAGTGGGCTGGTTTGCGTGCATTCTCGGCGCTGCGAACGGACTGCCGTGGCTGGGGCCGCTCATCGTGGCTCTGCTCGCCCTGCACTTCATACAGAGCGCCACCGATCGACCACGGGCTGCTCTTCGGCTGCTCGCGGTCGCTGTGATCGGGCTTGTCACAGACTCCCTACTCATGGTCTCCGGCGTGCTCATCTTCCCCGAAGCCGTCCAGATCATGCCCGCCCTTCCCGGTCCGCCCGTCTGGATGGTCGCGCTGTGGGTGGGCTTTGGGACCACACTCGGCGGCGCCCTTCGCGCGCTGCGGATGCGGTGGCTGGGGTCGGTGCTCGTGGGGGCCGTGTTCGGCGCACTCGGCTACCGTGCGGGCGTGGCCCTGGGTGCCGCAGAGCTGGGCGCGCCCATCCCATGGAGCCTCGGCTGCGTGGCACTGGCCTGGGGCGTGGTTCTTCCCCTCATGCTCCAGCTCGACGCGCGCCTCGAGCCCTCCACAAGCACACCTTGAGCGGCGAGAAGACTGGCGGGACACGCGACAGGGCCGGCATCATTCCATCCACTCTCGCATCCACCACCATCAGGGAACGTCGAGACCCCGACCACACGCGGCGACCGCCGGATGGATGTCGTCGCTGGCGGCCTCTCGCAGGTGTTGCCGTGCCTTTGCCACCCGCCCGAGACTCGCAAGCAGCTGACCGGCCAGGCAATGCATCATGCCTTCCCGCTCAGTAGGAACACCGGCCTGAAGGGCAGCTTCGACCACATGAAGCGCATCTTCATCGCGCCCCATCCGCACGCGACTCACTGCCGCCCAGAACCGGGCATCGGCCGCAAGAGGTCCAGACTGGATGGTGGCGAACCGCCTCATCGCACCTGCGTAGTCGGCTGCATCGAAGCGAGCGAGCGCCTCTCCGAAAGCCACCTCGACAGGCGGTGGCGTCGGTGCGGGAGCCATCTCTGGCACCGGTACATCGGTAGGTTCCATCGACGATGCCACCGCTGCCGGTGCCCGCGCCGCAGACCGAGCCCACCGATCTCCGCTCGCGAGGCGATGCACCGCGCCCGTCTCGAGCCGAACCAGCACCTCTCCTTCCGCAACGACCACCTCCGAGAGCATGTCTCCTCGGGCCACCACATCGAAGCGGGTTCCCGTGACCTCAACCTCGGCCCCACCCACCACCACGCGGAAGCGCTCTCCCGGCGCCCGGTCAACCACCACGCAGTGCACGCGGCCCGCCTGGAGGTTCACGACCCGGTCCGCTCGCGGACCTTCCAGCGTAAAGCGGGTGCCTTCTTCAGCTTCCACGCGGTCATCGTGTGGCTCCGCCAGCTCGAGTGCCTTCGGAGCCGCAGCCTCCGGTATCGGCCCTGCCGCGGTCTCGCGCACTGCTGCGGGCGCTGGACCCTCGGTCCCTCTGGGCGGGATCGGTCCGCCTGGGTCTGATGCCCATCCATAGACCATCAGAAACAAAGCCGCCGCGAGCACACCACGCACTCGCAGGCCACGCCGGCGCCGGGTCTGGCGCACCCTTCGTACACCGTCCAGCACAGCGGTCACGAGCGAGCGGACTTCCTGCTCGCTCAGTGAACGGGCGGGAATCGAATCGTTGGGATCGGGGGAATCGCGCATCATAGCGCCTCCCGGTTCGGGCGGAGATCTGCCAGCAGTGGCTGCAAGCGTTGCTTCGCTTCCACCCGCCATCGCCGAACCGTACCGGGCGGTGCGCCCACCACAGCCGCCGCTTCTGCTGCGGTAAACCCTTCCACCTCTGTGAGCAGAAAGACCGCCCGATGGTTCGCATCGAGCGTGGCGAGCGCTTGCTGGATGCGCACACCCGCCTGGCGAGCCTCGGCGCAGGGTGGTGCTGCGCGAGAATAGAGGGCCTGCACACGGCCCCAGAGCTCGGCCATCCGGCGACGCCGCGCCCGACTGCGCAGCAGCATCCGCGTCTTGTTGTGGGCGATGCCCAGCAGCCACGACCGCAGCGAAGCTCGACCGCCATAGCGCTCGGGATCGGCCAGGGCGGTGATGAAGGTCTGTTGTACGATGTCGTCGACCGCCGGGTCGCTCGCCCCCAGCATGCGCGCCACGAATCGCACCACACAGGCCTGGTGGCGTCGCACCACCTCAGCATCGGCGCCCACACGACCCGCGACCACCCGCTCCCACAGCACCCGCTCGGGTTCGCTGGAGACCAGTTCATCCACCCGCGATTGCGCACAGAACTGATTCATGGTCGTTCCGGAATGGTGCAGCGCTTCCCACACGGACACCTCACGGACTCGGTTCCGGTGCGAGGAGCGGCCGGACATGCTCCGCGGTCATGCGGGCATCCTTGGGGCGCTGCGAACGATACTCGGCCCACACCGCTGGATGGTCGGCAAGGAACGCCTTCATTCCCGACCGATCCAGGTGGGTAACCATCCCGGTGTCCAGGTCGAGCAGCCTCATTTGGACATCGCACTCCACATATCCAGTCCCCTGCGCCGCATTGGTGCTCACCCAGTAGCAGTACTCATACTGGTACAGACCTCGGCTTCCGTAGCGCTCCAGCCGCCCATAGGGCTTCTTTCGATGCGCACGCGGACTGTCATCCCGCAGGTAGACCTCCCCACCGTACTCGAACGCAAACACGGCACCGGGCTCCCGCGCCTCCCGACGACTCCGGTCGAGCACCCACATGCGCTCGAGCCCATCTGGGCCCACCAGGTGCTCATCCACGGCGATGGAGACCAGATCCACATCGAGCACAGCACTCGGAATGCCAGCCATCCAGGCATCAAACGAGGCGAAGAGGCGAACACCATTGGTGCGGCTCGCCACCGGCTCGATCCGCGCACCCCACAGAGCATCCAGGCGCCCGCGCACCATGCTGTCCACCCACATCGACCCCACGTCTGTGTGCGCCAATAGCCGCTCAGACGCCTCTCCAGCCGGCAGCGCCAGAGTCCAGCGTACAGCGTCGCCTTCATTCACCGACACGGTGAGCGTGGCCGGCGAGCAGGTTCCTGTGGGCGCACCGATGCCCCGATCCGCCAAGGAGCGACGGACCTCATCGGCAAGCCCCACCGGTCCGTGGACTGCCACGCATACTTCGGCTGAGGCGACCGAAGGCAGCGTGGCCATTACCGCGAACAGGACAGGGAGAGCATGACGCAACAGCATGAACGACATCCGTGAATGAAGCGACCGTGGAGGACTTACCGCTCGATTGTCGAGGCTTTCGCAGTCCCGCAGCCCTGGAAGTCAGCCGAGACGAAGCCTCCGCGAACCGGGCGCTCGCTCTCAGCCGACAACACATAGGTGACGTCGACCTGTCCACCGGCCGCACATCCGCGACCATCCAGGCGCAGTCCGTAGTCCGCGACCACCTGGATCGACATCGGTTCACCGTCGACTTCGACCGACCGCTCCAGCCGAAGGGACCGATCCACAAAAGGCGGGCACCACACCCCATCGCCCGAGCCCGTGACCGCTCCGCCCTGACAGACCCCGTCCATCCCACCCGAGAGGTCGGCCTGTTCCGTTCGATTCCCCAAGAAGCGAAGCGAGCTCACAAGGTGGCCGCCATCGTCGAACACCATGCCACCCTGCAGCTGCCCGTCCCTCCACGAGAGGGCATGATCCGCTCTGCCGACGGTATCCAGTCGGATTCCATCATCCCTCACCGTGACCCAGCCATCGTGGGCCAGAGCCAGTGCAACCAAGGCCGAGTCCACCGCCTGCGCGCGGTTCTCCACAGCCGCTTCGTCGTTCGCGTTTCGTGTCTGCACCAGTGCAGCCGATGACGCCCCCACGGCACCGGCCGCCTCGAGGACTGCAGGGTCCTGAATCCTCACATGCCCACATCCGACCGCGAGCCACAGAAACCACCAGCCGACTCGGCCAAGATCATGCGTTGTGTGCTGCTTCATGCGTTCCTCCAAGGACACACCGCAACCGGCGGCACGGGAAGGACCGAGCGGTCCGTTCACCTGGAGGTTGCCGCTCCCGGCACCAATGCTCACGAATCAGCCATCTTTCTGAAAACAATTCTGGGGCGCCGGCGAAAAACCCACCAAAACCTTCATCTTGAGGATGCGTTCGGAGTCACAACACGATGCGCCAAACGGTGTCTGAGGCGGTCCATGGGCGACGACCACGCATTCGCAGCCGTCCCCCAGCGGTCGGAGCCCCAACAAGGACCTCCACCAAGCGGGGCACTCAAGCCACCCGCAGCCCCTCACCGAGGTGATCCCGCAGCGCCGCAACCGTGTCGTCCGACAGCGCATTCCCGCTCACATCGAGCCACTGCAGCCTGGCAAGCCCTTCCCACGACAACAACTGCCCCGCGCCAACATCGGTGATCCCCACATCCTGCAGCACAAGGCGCTCGAGATTCGGAAGGGAGGACTCCAGCAGTGCGGCAAGCCCCGCGTCCCCCAGGTCTGAGTGGCTGATCTCGAGGAAGCCGAGCTGGTTGGATACCGGCAGCGTGCCCAAGAAGCGCCCCCAGCGCCGACCACCTTCGGTCTGACGAAGGCGCCACGACAGCAGCGCACCGAGTCCTTCCCATGCCCGCAGAATGCGGATGGCGAGCATATCGACAGCGAGTGCCTCAATGTGCAGGTGGTGCTTTGGCAGTCGCTCGGCCTCCGCGAGGTCCGCGAGGAACCGGCCACTGCGTCGCTGCACGCCACCGTCTCTCGTGGGCGCACCGTCGAGCGAGAGCGTGTCGAGCTCCGAAAAGGCCGGTGCCTGAAGCAAGCTGATAAGCAGGTGCTCGTCGCCATCCAGAGGACCCTTCCAGCTCCACTCGAACGCTCGGACCCGATCCATTCCCGGCAGACGGCCGATGGCCTGCACCCCCGCTGGAACCGCAGCCGGCACGCCCTCACAGCAGAGCGTGGCGGCTCCGCCTACCTTTTCGAGGTACGGCTTTGGATTGCGAAACGCCCGCTTGTTGTTCAGCACGAGGACCGGGCCGTGGGGACGGGGTGCACTGTACGCGGCGGTATCGGTCGAAAAATGGGGCAGGACGGTGGCGGTGGTAGGAACGGACGAGACGGACATGAACCCTCCTCACGCTCCCTCCACAGCCGGGGAGCGCTCACACTGAGTGAAGAACTCCCGGCTGGGGGACGGGTCGCCACTGGCTCAAGAACCACACCGCATGGCCCAGCACCTGTTTGGGTGCCTCTTGCGTGGGGAAGTGGTCGCGCCGGTGGGACTGCATCCCGGCCATCATGAGCGATTCACCCGCTTGCGTCGAGGGAACTGCGGGCATTGGTTCGGAGTTGTGGCCCATCTGACCCCAGACCGTCACACACGGAGGCCGCCTGCTGTCGTGCCACATCAGCCGCGATGGATCCGACCGTTCCATCGTTGTGGGCCGGCGCCCATCAGTGAATGCCTCCAGACGGCGGAATGACAACCACGGTCTCAGGAATGGGCGCTGTACCCGTGCCAAACCGTACCGTTGGTGGTGCAGCACCGCCCCAGCCCACTTCGGTCATGGCCCACCGCACGTGTCGCTCACCGCCAATGCAGGCTTCCACGCGGGTCTGCGGTGGGAGGTCAAGCTCGAAGGCTCCGTGCCCTGAACACCCCTGCGCCAGATACAAGCGAGGCGGAGCGTCCACGTCGGTGACTACGAGGTCTGGGAGCCCATCCCCGTTGAAGTCTGCGGGCACGATGGCACGCCAGGAGCCGAGCTCGTCCAGCCCCATCTCCGCAGACCGGTCCACAAACTGCGGTTCCTGTCTCGTGCCTTCATTGACCAAGAGATGCAACGCCGCATCGTAGCTGTCTCGCAGCGCCGGATCGGTCGAAGCCAACCACAAGTCCCCCTCCGCGACCACGATGTCGAGCAATCCATCATCATTGTGATCGAAGAAGATCTGACCCCATGCCATGGTGGGAAGGCCGCGCAGGGCGTCTGCACCGGTGGACTGTGCGATGTCCACATACACACCGTCCCCACTCTGCTTGAGCAGGTGGTTCGCACCGGTCGATGCGATCAAGATTTCTGGCAGCGCATCTCCATCCAGATCTGCAGCATCCACGCCCATGCCCGAGATGGCCAGGTCGCAGGCACAGTCTTGCTTGCGGGAGATCAGAGTGCCGGCTCGGTTTTCCCAGAGCACGTTGCCACCAAAGTCCGGGCCAAAGTCGTTGACCGTATAGACATCGGAGTCACCATCGAGATCGAAATCGAGCGTGACGCTGTCGAAGCCCACGCCGCCAGCATCGGGGACGGGTAGCTCCTCCACCCGGAAGCCCCCTCGCCCGTTACCCATCAGGAATCGGTCCGCCCGTGAGGCCGGATCGGGACTCCGCACGCCCGCCGCAGCCACATACAGGTCGATGTGACCATCACCATCGAAATCGGCTGGCGAAAAGTCGTTGGTCGCAACGATATCTTCGGGGGGAAAGAACAGGGTCTCGAACTCGCCGTCATGGTTGCGCAGCACCACGATGGGCGACCCAGCCGTGACGATGTCCATGTCGCCGTCGGAGTCCATGTCGAAGAGGGTCAGCTGTCCATCGCCGCCAGTTCCCTCGAGCGCCCGCATGCTGAACCCAGATGGCCCCCCTTCGAAGAGCACCAGCTCTGCACTGTTGTAGCCGAACACGATGTCGAGGTGGCCATCTTCGTTGAAGTCGTACACTGCCACCGCCCCCCCTTTGGCGTGGTCATTGTTTGCCACAGGCGGGGGCGTGAACCCCCACTCCGCAGCCACGTCTTCGTACATCCGGGGGGTCGGGTCACTGCAGGCCGGAAAGACCCGGTCCGGCGCCTGGACCAGCGCATCTGGGCCGTCGTAGAGGTCCGTGCAGGCCTCCCCCTCGGCGGCGGATGGCGCCATGGTGTCTGCACTGAGCCGCTTCGAGGCATCGAGCGGGCTGCAAGCCAGAGCGCAGGCTGCCCACAGGTGGAGTCTTTCCAGAGACATGTGCCATCTTAGCGCTGGACCCTCCATTCATGCCAGGAGAGGCTGCGCTCCGCCTCCACAGGGTCGAAGCAGACTACCGGGCGCGCAAACAGTCCAGGTAGACCCGCAGCTCCTCGAGCTCATCGGCGTGCAGTCCCCCTCCGGGCGGCATGGAGGCGGCATCGAGGATCACCCGCTGCACCGATGCGAGCTGCCGCAGCACGTCGTCTTCGGAGTCAAATGTGACCGTCTCGGGGGCACCGAATCGCTCTGGCGCAGCCGCGGCATGACACGACGCACACCGACCGGTGAAGAACCCCTGTCCGAATCCAGACCATGTTGGGTAGCCACCGCCCGTGTCGGTCTCACAGTTGCCCATGCCAGCGCCCGCGCCTGTCTCCGCGCCCGGCCCGTCGGGAGGGTTCTTCCCACAGGCGGTCAAGAGCACCATCACACACAGGCGCTTCACGACAGCACCCCCGTGAGCGGCACCTGCTCGGTCCCGAACAACGGCTCGGGATCGATCCCGGCAAGCTGCATCAGCGTGGCACCGAGATGGCCCGGCTGCAACACCACGCCATCCGTCGTGCCCAGCTCACCGGTCTCGGGATGCACAAGCGCACCGGCCATGGCCTCGTTGTAGCCACCAAACACCTGACCACCGCGAATGCCGCCGCCGATGAGGACCGCCGAAGTGGTCATCCAGTGGTCCTTGCCCATTGACGAGTTGAGTCGCGGGGCACGCCCCATCTCCGACACCACCACCACGGTGACCTCCTCGAAGAGCGTTTCGGCGACCTGACCCCGCTCGGAAGACAGCATGCGACAGACCGAGTGGATCCGGTCGAAGAGTGTGTCGTAGCTGCGAATCTGGCGGGACAAGTCGGCATGGTGGTCCCAGCGCTCGTTGCGGTCGCCGAGGTCAGCCACGATGGCACATCGGGCGAGCCCCTGCCCCAAGAGCCGCACCGCCGCAGTCAACTCCGTGGACGTGTCGCCAAAGCCACCGGTGAGCAGGTCGCTGTTCGAGCGGGCAACGTCGAGTCGGTCCAGCGCACTTCCGTAGCCATCCCACAGGCGCGACTCCGCGCCTCGACCCGGAATGCCGGCGCTGACCTGGTCGGCCACAAAGGCGTCTTCAAGCGCCGCCAGATCGGTGGAGGGCAAGCGAAGGTTCGTGGTGCCATCCACACAGGAGCCGTCGAGCAGCTCGGTCAGCTGACCATTGACGCCCACTCGGACGAGGTCGCCACCCCCTTCGGCTCGAAAGGCGGGCCCCGAGAGCACCACATGCCCCAGAGAGTCGGTCGACGGATCGCCCGCCGCCAGGAGGGTGGGAATGCCCGCGCTCGACGCGGCCGACGAGCCGGTCATCAGGAGTCGTCGACACCGCTCGTGGGCGATCGAGCGCACTTCGAGCCCGTTGATCACGCATGCACGGGATCCATACTCCTCGAAGAATGCATCTACACGAGGCCTTCCAGGTCCAGACACCCAGCGCAGGTCGCCTGCGGTGGCGATGTCGGAGCCATCCGGTGGCATGTCGATGTTGGGGTTGTCGAAGCCCGGCAGGAACACCCATGTGGGGTCCCAGCCACCATCTACGAAGATGAAGAGGAAGCGCCGGTCTCCCGCACCCACCGACGCCCGCGCCCCACGCGCGCCCAGCATCCCTGCCAGAGCAGGAATGCCACCGAGCAGGCTTCGACGGGACAGTGCGGGGGAACGGAAGGGCATGGAGCGGGTCTCAGAAGGTGAGGAAGGCGGGGTCGCGGAGCATGGTGGAAACCACCACCGCGAGGGACTCGGAAGGGTCACCCGACAGATCATGAGCCGCCTGCCACAGGTCGGTCCACGCATCGAGTC
>CAJWOS010000178.1 GCA_913044235.1 uncultured Pseudomonadota bacterium | reverse complement strand
GAGGTCACCATGCCTCAGCCACGGTTGGTCGGGTACCCTTTCCAGGCGGGCAACGAGACTTTTGTGGCAAGAGGATGGCTCTTTGCGTCGCCGATGGTTTCGTGAGAATGAGGTCTTTCGGTATCTTGGCTGCGGCAGCGGCCGGTCGCTTGGGAAGATCGGACCTGCCGATGCACCGCGGTACTGATCGGGAGCATTGGCCAAGCGCTGGGTGGCTCAGAAGCGCCGACGGATGGTGAGCGGTCACGGTTCCTCGGCAGGGCAGGCTCAGGCGATCGTGATCGTGATCGTGCCGGTGAGGTAGCGCGCACAGGGGCCCGACAAGCTGACCCGCTGGGAATCCACGCGGCAGCGCAGGCGTCCGCCGCGGGTGGAGCGCTGCTCGGCCACCAGATTTTGCTTGGACAGCTCGCCTGCCCAGTACGGAGCCAAGGTGCAGTGAGCCGAGCCTGTGACCGGGTCTTCGGGCACACCGGAGCCGGGGCCGAAGAAGCGGGAGACGAAGTCGACTGAGGGCGTGTCGCCGGGTGCGGTGACGATGATGTTCATCCCGAGCACATCACCCATGCGAGTGAGGTCGGGCCGCAGTGCGGCGATGGCGGACGCGGTCGCGAAGCGGGCCATGCGGTAGCGGGCGCCATGGGTCTCCTGGACGGCGTACAGCGCTTGGGGCCTTGCCCCGAGGACCGCGTCGACCTCGGGGTCGGGAGCGGTCGCTTCCCAGGGAATGTGCGGGAGGTCCATCGCGAAGTCCGTTCCATCGCGGGAGACATGCAGCGGACCGGAGCGCGTGTCGAATTGGACCGACGAGAGGGCCTCCTCCACAAGCACCACGCTGCCCGCGGCGAGCGTCGCATGGCCACACAGATCGACCTCGACCGTGGGGGTGAACCACCGCAGACCGAACACATCGGGACGCTCGGTCGCCGACACGAAGGCCGTCTCCGAGAGGTTGTTCTCAGCAGCGATCTGCTGCAGGGTCCGACTGGGGAGCTGGGTGTGGCCAAGGCGCACCACGGCGGCCGGGTTGCCGGCGAACACAGCAGGTGCGAAGGCATCGACCTGAACGAGGGGAAGCTTCACGGAGGCTCCTTGGCCGTTGGGCGCGCGGGGGCGAAGTGGCGAGCAGGGCGGCGCCCTGTGCGGAGGGGGCTTGCGGCGCGGGGTTAACGCCGGGTCTCCGCGTGGCCACCAACCGCTCCTACAAGGAGGCCCCGTGGAACCCAAACACCCCCGCATCTGGACGCTTTTTCTGCTCTTCTTTGCCGGACTGGGGGTCCAGCTTGCTGTGGGTGTTCTCTTGCTGATCCCCGCACTGCTGGAGGTCGACTGGTCGAGCGGCGCTCCAGACGTCGAGTTCTTCGAGGCATACCTGGAGCGACCAACCGTGCTGCTGGGATCGCTGGTGAGTACCCAGGTGGGGCTGATGCTCTTGCTCGGACTCGCGGTCTCCGCCTCTGCGACACCTTGGCGGGAGCGTCTGGCGCTCCGGTGGGGCAGCGCGTCGCCCGCGTGGCTGCCGCTGTGGGTTCTCGCAACCCTCGGAACGGGGAGCCTCGTATCCCTCCTGCTCGACCTCGAGCAGTCCAGCTACGCCCAGGATCTGGTCTCCGCACTCGACGCCGCCACACTGCCGGTGGCGGTTGGCTTCGTGCTCCTGGGCTCGGTGCTTCCCGGTCTCGTCGAAGAGCTGATGTTCCGTGGGTACATCCAGCATCGCCTCCAGCGGCGGTTTCCGGCTTGGTTCTCGGTGGGCCTGACCGGTGTGGCCTTCGCGGTGTACCACTTGGAGCCGCTCTACATTCTGGCCACCATTCCCATCGGGGTGTGGCTGAGCTTTCTGGCGTGGAAGCTGGATGGCATCGTGCCGGGGATCATCTGTCACGCGTTCAACAACTTCCTCGTATTTGTGCTCATGGCCTTCTTCCCCAGCGTACGCACACTCTCGGGCCCCGTCGCGTGGGCGATCGACGGGACGCTGATCGCCTGTCTCGTGGTAGCAGTCGGGGTTCTTGTCCGTTGGCCCATGCAGACAAAGCCCTTGAGCGTGCAGCTCACAGGATGACCTCGGTGGGCCTCGAGCCGACGCTACGGCGCCTGTGCCCGTGGCAACAGATCGGCCTGCAGAGACCGGGCCTTGCTCGTCTGGAAGTCCGCAAGCTCGTGGGCAGCCAGTGATGCGCGGAAGTGACCGGCCCGCTCGTAGCAGGCGGAACGGGGGCGCAGCAGACCCTCAGACCACGGGACGTGCGGCTCCATTCCCTCGAAGGCGTCGACGCAGCGGGTGCCCCCGTCTGCAGCATCGAGGGCCAGGGCCGTGGAGATGCGCAGCTGGTGGCGATACTCCTCGAGAACGGAGACCGGCCAGGGCTCCTGGATGCGAGACAGCACGGCTGCGGCCAGCCGCAGGTCCTGTGCGGTCTCGGCGAGGATACGCTCCACTCCGCGCTGCAGCACGGGCCCGTGCCCCCAAGCGTCGGTCTTCCAGGCGTCGAGTGCGGCCACCAGTGCCGCGCGCCCTTCGGTGACCTCTCCGCGAGCGAGGTGCAGGTGTGCCCGCAGGAAGGCCACTTCGGTTGGAGTGCGCACGTTGACCAGTCGCTCGATTGCGGCTTCGGCGGATGGTGCACCGAGGACCGCGAGCGCTTCCGCTCGCATCAGCTGGTCGAGAGGCGCGACGGGGGCGTCGTCGCTAGGCCATGCCCGTGCAGCGAGTGACAGATCTCCGCGCGCCCACGCCGTCCGGGCAGCGGCGCGGGCAGCCATGGCAGTGGGCAGGCCCATCGGAACGCTTGGCTGGGTCTGCTCGGCCACCGCACGCACGTGCCGAAACTCACGCGCGGCAGACCAGTCGAGGGCATCGGCAGGCAGGTCCAGCGGGCGGTCTTCACCACGCACGGCGGCCAGTCGGGAGAGCTCGGACACGGAGAAGTTTGACGCGAGCCCCACGCCTCGGGCGAACTCGTACTCGATGAACGGGCGGTCATCGGTGTTGATGCGACCGCCTTCGGCTTCGACGATGGCGCGTGTGAGCGACTGGTTGGCCACATAGGTGCTGTAGAAGCCTTCGACGCCTGCCACGCCCCACATCCACGACAGCGACTCCCGATACGGATGGACCTGGGCCCGTGCGCGGATCTGCTCGATGTTGTGCTTCACGGGGTTCAGCGATGCCACGAGCAGGAGGTCCCCGGCCGTCTGGCTCTCGAACACTTCGACGTGGGGAAAGACGGTGCCCAGGGTGGCCAGGATCGTGCGGATGGTGCTCGCGGAGAGGTCGTAGGCCTGGACCCATTGCACGAAGAGGCCGTCATCGGTGAGTCGCTCGCTCACCGCTTCATAGAACTCCAGCGTGAACAGGCTCGCGATGCCTGCCCGATAGGGGTTCGAAGGCTCGTTGACGATGACGTCATAGCGCTCCGATGTGGTGAGCAGGAACTCTCGTCCGTCGCCGGGGAACAGCGTCACCATGGGCTCGTTCATCACGTCGTAGTTCACGGGGGCGCACAACCGGGCCACCTCGGCGATGGCCGGCTCGAGCTCGACCACATCGATCTGTTCCATGCCATCCACGCGAGCCAGCCAGCCGGCGGTCTCGCCCGTGCCGAGGCCCACCACCATCGCGCTCTTCGGGTTGGGGTGCAGCATGGTGCCCAGCAGGCCGTGCATCACGAAGGTGGGGGCATCGCCGATGACATGCCCATCGCTCTTGCCGTTGACCACGAAGGCGTAGCCATAGCGGGCATCGAGGGCGACCGTGGACTCGACGCCGTCGACCTCCCAGACGATCGCTCGTCGGCGGGCTCGCAGCTGGTCTTCGAGAGCCACCCGGCTCTCCACATCCGGCTTGAAGCGACCGGCACCGATGGGACTGTGTCGCCAGACGGCTGTGGGGCCCTCTGAAGAGGCCAGCCCGACTGCCACGGTGGCGACCAGCCCCACCGCCAGTACCCGTGCACTCCGAATTCCCCGCAGCAGGGGCACAACGGACAGTCCGGCCAGACCGACCACCACGAGGCGCCAGGTGGATACGGCGCCGAGCAGGGGCAGGAGTCCGAAGCCACCGGCGAGTGAGCCGAGGATGGAGCCCATCGTGTTGGAGGCGTAGGCCAGTCCGACCTGTCGACCGACTTTTTCGTCGCCTTTGCCAAGCAGCGCCACGAGGAGCGGGAACTGGTAGCCTGCGACGAAAGACGCCGGCAGCACCACGAGAACCACGATGATGAACCAAGTGGCCACGAGGGGGCCGAAGCCGGTCTCGCCGATCGGGCGCAAGAATGCGGCCAGCAGGGCGACACGGTCACCGAGGGCCAGCGGCAGCGCGATGAAGACGGCTTCCAGGGCACAGGTGAGCGCGAAGGCCTTCGGAGTGGCCGCGATGGTGCGCTTGCCGGATCCATAGAGCAGCCCACCGCCCCCGATGCCGGCCAGGGCCACAGCCAAGACCAGGCCGAACGTGTAGGTGGACCCGCCGAGAATCGGGGAGAGCATCCGCGACCAGACCATCTCCATCAGCAGAAAGGCAAAGCCGACGGCGCCTGCGGCGGCGAGCACCAGACCGGGCGGCATCGAGGCAGCCACTTCCGACGAGTCGGTCTCGGCAGCGGCATGCTCCGGGCTCTCCGTCCGCGGCGGCTCTTGAATTCGGATCGCCACCAGCGCCACCACCAGGTTCAGCGCAGCGGCCACCAGCAGGGTGCCTTGCGCGCCGAGGGCTTCGAGGGCGAAGAAGACTGCCACGCACGCACCGGTGACGGCGCCCGCCGTGTTGGCCCCATAGACCACGCCGAGCTCGCGCCGACCGACATCTTCCCCGCGCTCCACCGCCCGCACGGCCGCAGGGAGCGTGCCTCCCATCAACAGGGTGGGCACGGCCAGCACAAGCGCGCTCAAGCCCAGGCGCAGCACTGTTCCGGGCACTGTGCCCACCGCCAGAGCACCACCCATCCCAAGATAGACTTCGCGCACGCCTGCCAGCAGCAAAGGAGAGAGGGCCGCCGCGAGAGCGATGCCCAGCTCCAGGCGGCCGTAGAGGCGCAGCGGTCGGTCGCTGTCGTCGGCCCGCTTGCCGAGCAGCAGCCCACCGAGCCCGAGGCCGCCCATGAAGATGGCCAGCACCGCCGCAGTGGACGCGTGGCTCGCCCCAAAGACCAGCCGAAACATGCGCAGCCAGACCATCTGGTACACCAGCGCACAGAAGCCGGAACAGAACAGCAAAGCGGATACGCGAATCAGCATCTCGGGGAGGCTCCACGTTGGACGCGGTGATGCGGGGGCAAGGACCCGAAGAGAGGCCGGGGCCCGCAGGCGACAACGACCCGCGGAGGCTACCGCCTGCGGCTGCCGGGCGCATCTGCTCCCCGTCGTCGTCGGGCGTTGTTCCGAGCGCTTGGAGCGCGGCTGCGCAGGCCAATGTTCTTGCCGCTTCGAGCGGTTCCACAAGAGAGAGCAGCCGACTCACCCTGCAACAGAAGGGCTGACAGCGCCGCACGTGGTGCTGTGGTGCGCACACGCTCACCCGCAGGGCAGAGGCAACCCTGCGAGTCTCGGGGGTGCATTGTGGACTCGCTTCACGGACTCGACGTCTCGCGGGCCAGTGCATCGGCTGCTGTTCGGAGCGCCTTCGAGATCCGGGGTTCGCTGTCGGAGTGACCGGCTGCCTCGATGTACTCGAGGGTGACGTTGTCGCCTGCACCGGCGGCGCGCAGGGCCTGGACCAGGCGGTGGGCTGCACGGGGGAGGCAGACCGTGTCGTTGCGTCCGTGCACGATGTGGATCCGGTGGTTGCGCAGTGCGCCCACGTGATCGAGCAGCTGCCCGCGCCGCATGAAGCCACCATGCAGCATGTAGTGCACCTCCAGAGCGGCAAACGGAACCAGCTGCGCGGGGTTCTGCATGGTGGACTCGATGCGTTCTGCGTTTTGGTGCAGGTGGGAGATGGACAGCTCGAAGGTGACAAAGGCCTTCGCCGCATCCAGGCGCTGTGCAGGGTCTTGCAGGCGCGCCTGGTAGGCCCCCACGAGGTTCTGTTGCTCACAGGCCCAGTTGGTGCTTGTGCGACGGATGTAGCCCGTGTAGGCCTCCCACTCGTCTGGGTAGTGGTTCGCCACCCGGCCGTCCTGGAACAGGGTGTCGACCTCGTCGGGCAGGAAGGTGAAGATTCCCCGCAGCAGGAGCTGTCGCACACGGTCGGGATGAGCTTCGGCGTAGGCGATGGCCAGTGTAGAGCCCCAGCTTCCGCCCAAGATCAGCTGCCAGACATCGAGGTCGAGCGCTTCGCGCAAGGCTTCGATGTCGTCTACAAGGTGCGCGGTGGTGTTGTCTCGCAACGCCGCGTCGTAGGCATCACTCACGTTCGGTACGCTCAGCCCGGAGCCGCGCTGGTCGAGGAGAACGATTCGGTAGTGGGCCGGGTCAAAAAAGCGCCGCACGCGAGGGGAGGTGCCGCCGCCCGGCCCGCCATGGAGGAAGAGGGCGGTGGGACCACTCGGATTACCGCTGAGCTCGTAGTACAGGGCATGTCCGTCGCGGGACAGCATGCCCTTTTCATAGGGCTCGATGGGGGGATACAGGCCGTCGTCCATTCTGCCACCTCCGGGTGCCTCGACTGGGTGTGTGGCGAGAACGTACACGGAATCGCCCTGGAAACCTTCCGTTGTGCGCGACAAGCAGGTGCCAAACGCCATAAGGCGGCTGGGCGGAGGACATCATGGCAGCGGTGATGCGGATGGGCATGGTGCTTGTGGCACTGCTCGTCACTGGATGCGGCAAAGGCTGCGGCGGCAAGAAGTCTCGGAAGAAGCGCCGCAATCTTCGGACGGAGCGCGCTGAGAAGGAGGCGATTGAGGCGCAGAATGCGATGGCTGACAGGGCGGAAATCGAGCGCCGGGGGGAGACGCCCGAAGACGCGCCCAACATCCTGCTTGTGAGCCTCGACACCCTGCGCGCAGATGGTCTCGATGCCTATGGTGGGCTGCCCGACAATGCCCCGTTCCTCAACAAGATGGCTGAGGAAGGGGTCTGGTTCGAATACTCCTACGCCCAAGCACCTTCGACCTCCCCCACGCATGCCTCCATGTTTACGAGCGTGCTGCCCTCCGAACACGGCATCATGGGGACCGACGGTCGGCTACCGGCATCTTTCGACACCCTTGCCGAGTACATGCAGAGCTACGGAATCCGTACCTGGGCCGCTGCCAGCTCCGTGCGGTTCGCGGTCGGAGTGCAGCTGAACCAGGGCTTCGACGAGTATGCGGTGTTTGCGCAAGGTTCGCAGATGCGGAAGTCAGACCAGGCGATGGAGGTCGCGCTTGCTGCCATTGCGGCTCAGCCAGACCGGCCCTGGTTTGGATTCCTCCATCTGATGGATGTGCATGCGCCCTACAACGTGAAAGAGCCCCATCAGTCCAGGTACTTGAAAGGAGCGCCTTCGGTCGACCCAAAAGAAACGGTGCGGTTCCTGCACAAGCATCGGCTCGACAAGGACGGCGTCACGGCACAGCAGTTGACCGACTTGAAGGCCATGTACGCCGGTGGGGTGTCGCACGTCGACACTCGCATCGCTGCGCTGCTCGATGCGGTCCGGGCCATCGAGCGGCCCACGCTTGTGGTGGTCACAGCCGACCACGGAGAGGCGTTTTTCGAAAAGAACTTCCTCGGACACGGCACGTATGTTCATGAAGCCATTGTGCGAGTGCCTCTTGTGTTCTGGGGGCCGGGGCTGGTGCCGGGAGGGCAGAAGCGCAGCACGCTCGCCCAGTCCATCGACCTGTTCCCCACCCTTATGCACTTTGCTCAGCTTCCCGTGCCGGATGGGCTGCGGGGGGCCGACCTCTACTCGGTGATTCAGGGGCGAGGCGAGCAGACGGGCCGCAGTGTGGTGGCACAGTCTCGCAAGTGGCAGATGCTTGTACGGGACACCGAAGACGGGGTCCAGAAATTGGTCCTCACGGGCAAGGGCCGCAGGCCGCGTCTATACGACCTGGCTTCCGATCCACTGGAACAGACCAACCTCGCGGACGCCGAGTCTGCGAAGGTGGATCAGTGGTCGGAGCAGCTGATGAATGTCTCCTTCCGCGCGAAGCGCAAAGCAAACGGTGCCCGCACGGAGCAGTGGGAGATGAGCTCCGAAGAACGCGAAGCGCTCGAAGCGATTGGCTACATGGATGTGGCGCAGTGAGCGCAGTGAGCGCAGTGGGCAGCCTCAGTGGGTGGAGAACAGGGGCAGCACCCAGGCGGCTGGTGTCTTCCCCTGGCTGGCGCGCTCGAAGTGAAGCCTCACCCGCTTCTCCACGAGGGCACCGTTGAGGAGAGGGGCTGCGAGGCACATCTGCAGGCGGATTTCCTGACCGGGGAACTGGGTGCGACAGAACGTGGAAAACTCGTCACAGTGGCCGGCGAGGAAGTCTTCGAGGTCGTTGGCCCAGTAGGTCTCTTGAGGGGGTTCGGCACTGGCCGGCGCCTCGATAAAACCGAGGCTCCCGTAGTCCAGCACGTAGTCGAGGCAGGTGTCGTCGACCACTTCACCGAAATGGACCCGCACCGCATAGCGCCCCCCGTAGCTTGCGAGCAGGTGCAGCACAGGGGGCTGGCGGCTACCGTGTAGGTAGGGCAGAAATTGGTGGTTGAGGAGCGCAAGGATCTGTCGATGTTGCTCTGCACGGTCGCGGAGATCGGCACGCAAGGGGGCACACGGCAGAGCCGGAAAGAAGTCCAGGTTGGGGTTGAAGCGCCTTGTGTCATCCTGGTCGAGGCAAGTCAGTCCCGAGAGGGGGGTGCAGGTGTCGACGCGCCCTGCAGTGATGCAGTGCACAGCGCCATCGGTCAGGCGGTCGATCTGGTGGCAAAAGCCCGCTCGCGCAGCGGCAGCCCGTTCCTCGCGCACACGATGGGAGATGCGCACCGGGAAAAGGATCTGCTGCCACCGGGGGTCGAGCTCATGGGGTGCGGTGAGCCCCTGGCCGTGTACGAGGCGCAGAAGATGGGCACAGTGCCAGAGGTCGCTCGGGTCGTCGTTGGGGGTGTAGAGATCCTGCACAGACTCCAGCAGCTCGTCCATCGCGTGCTCGGCGAGCGCCTCACGGTCTTCGATGGTTCGGCAGTCCTTGGTGAGCAAGGTTCCCGTGAGCTCGTTCTCGGTGGTGAGGAACACGGCCGAGTCCACACCGGGGCCTGTCAACAGCCCGGAGATGTAGGCCCGAAATTCTGGGTCTTCGAGAGACAGGTTGGCATCCGCCTCGCTGAGGACCACCTCCGAGCCGTTGCGCACCACCAGGATCATCACGTCGTCTTCGTTCGTGGGCGCGAGGTTGATGTCGAAGAACCCCATCAGCTCCAAGTCTCGAAACGCCACCGGTCGGTGGGCGTGCAGGAGCTGGATGGTGCTTCCCGGCAGGTATTCGCGAAAGACCGGAACAAGGTAGGCCAGCGTGACCGGCAGGAGGAGCGTGGGGGCGGGCGACAGCGTCTGCCAGAGCTGCACGAGCGTGTAGGGGTCGAGATGGTCGCTGTGCGCGTGGCTGAGGAAGACCGCATCGACCGGGGCGAGAGCGTTTGAGTCGAAGCGAACACGGGGGAAGCGGCCCATCCCATCGCCGGTCGCGTGGTCGGATAGCCAAGGGTCGATGAGGATTCGGGTTCGGGTGCTCGTGTGCATGGACTCGAAGCTCAGCAGGACGCAACTGTGTCCGAGTGCGGTGACCTGCACGATGCACCTCCTTGAAGGGCCATATCTCCAGGGCGGGCGTGATGGCGACCCGGGTGCGATCGGATGAGGGTCAGATGTGTGGGTGCGCCGAATCGGTTGTGTGTCCCCATCGTCTTGGTGGTGAGGCGACGATGCGGTTCCAGACGAGGTGGGGCTTGGTCGCTGGCCCGCCGACGGAGGGGCTTCCATTGGCGGGTCGGTTCGGGACCATCACCGTAGGATTCTGGATGCCATCAGGGCCACTCGACGAAACTGTGCGGGGTCTCACGGAAGCCCGAAAATCGCGCATATTCGATGGCTCCCTACACAGCATAAATGTCTACGAAGAAGTCGTTTTCGTGATGGTTTGATGGGGCTTGGCTTGTCCCGAGCGCTGGACACTGCAGGCCGTCGTAAGAGGCGGCTTCGAAGGGTCGGAGGGCCCGATCGAAACGGTTGGCTCGCGCGCGCGACGCGTCTATTTTTTGCGCCCGGCCGTTGCCCTTCTGGAATTCGAATGCCTCGTCTCGCCGACGCGAAGAAGAATGCATGATCATTGTCTTCGCGACTTGCTGCGCTCCACAAACTGGTCTTCGCACATCGATGTGCAGGCCATCTGGTAGTACGATTCGCTCGCGGAATCCTTACCGCCTGCCCCCCAAGCCCGATTGCGCTCGCAGACGGGCCGCAAGAGATGGTCTGATGCCAAACACCGCCCAGCTTGCCGAATTGGAAAGCCTGCTCGAAACCTTGGTTGCACTGGTCAAAGAGACTGAGGCGCTGGAAACACTCCTAGTCGAGCGACTCGACAGGTTTCATGCCGCGGAGCGAGCCAGCGAGGAGTTGGGTGCGGAAAGCTTCGACTCTGCCGATTTTGATTTTGATATCGAGGATATCTACTCGTTCGATGAATCGTTCGCCGGCGGAACGCCCGAGTCCCCGGTCACCGGAGCGTTGTCTTCCGACGATGTGGAACCAGCGGTTCCGGAACCCGTTGCAGCCACAGTCGATCCAGATCCAGCGGCGCAGGGATCCGACCCGGTGCCCGCTACCGATGGTGCGCCATCGACGCGCGCCTCTGTGTCGTCTGCCTCTGGTGCGCCATCGCCGCGCGATTCTGTATCGTCTGCCTCTGGGGATCCATCGTTGCGCGACTCTGTGTCGTCTTCCACTGGCGCCCCATCGACGCGCGACTCTGTGTCGTCTGCAGCTGGGGATCCGTCCATGCGGGATCCTGTCGAGACCTCCGATGCGGCGGCAGCCGCCTCGAGTCCGGAGCCCTCGCCGTCGACGCCCGCCGCTCCCCCAGCACGCAAGATGACCGCATCCACCGTGTTCAAAGCTGCGACTGCATCGACCAAGCTCTACCGGGGTCGAGGAAAACTGCTGAAAAAGATTGATGCTGAGCTTGAGGACCTCGACGGCGTTGAGCTCGACAAGCTCAGTCCTGCACAGAGGAAGACGTTTGACTCTTTGACGGTGAACATCTCTGTGTGGCTGACCAAACACCAGCGCTATCAGAACCTCGATGCGGATCGGAAGACGCGATTTCGAAGCATCTACGAAACCTTCGAGGAGGCCCGGAAGGGGGCGGAGCAAGTCGACGTGGTGCCGGCTGGTACTGGCACAGCGGTGTCCCCACGGCCCGAAGCAAAGGTGCAGCTCGACCGCTGGCTGGGTGTGAAGCAGGAGGCCAGAACCGCCTTGGTCGATGCCGTCTCAGAACCGCTTCGGGAAGGCATCGACGTAGCCAACGAGGCGATCGATGTGACCCGCATTCAGGAAGCCACGAAAAACAATGAGTCCTACTGGGAGGTCATGGCGGCCGATACCCAGTTCAGTGAGTTGGCATCGGGCTCTTCCGATATGCTGTCTTCCGTTGTGCAGGGAGTTTCTGCGGGCCAGGATCTCTTTCAGGGCACAGCGACCAACGAGACGGAGAGAGCTGCGTTTGCGGAACGCCGTGCCGTTGCGGGGCGAAACCTTGTGCAGGCGGTGGGCAGCGGCTTGGAGGGGGCGATGGGCGTCGGCGGTGGCGATGCCGTCGGTGTGGGCAACCTCGGTGTCGAGGTCGCGGGGGAACTGACAGGGGTCGTCACCGATGGGTTTGCGGCGGTGCACCACGGGATCGAAGCGCGGAAGGCGTCAAAGGCTCGCACTGCGGCGGCTGCCACTGGCAAAAAGGTCGAGAAGAGCCGAGCGAAAGAGTTCGAGCGGCTCCGTGCTCGGGTCGAGCCCATGTACTTGCGGGACTATGCAGTACTTGAGGAGCTGTGTCGAGATGGCTTGAACATTCTTGATGCCCAGTCCACGGGGAAGGTCGTGCTCCCGTCGCTCGGTGAGATCAGCCTTGCCGAGGCGAGACATCGGTTCGCTGAACTGCGCGCCGACGCTCGGTTCATGGCCTACATGGAGGCCGGGCGGGCTGCGAATGCGCTCGATGAGACCACTGCCCGCTTGCTCACAAAGCTGGTGGCTTCGACTGCGTCCGCAACGGCGGCGGGTGTCTCTGCGGTCGGTACTCTGACCGCGGGAGTGGACCTTGGAACCGTCAAGGTGGTCGGCGCGGTACTGAAAGGCGGCGTATTTCTGGGTCGCTTGCGGGTCCGCGGGTCGCGAAAGGCACAAGGCGTCGACGAAGTGGAACACCTCAAGCACATGCTGGGAAAGGCCAATACCGACAATCCCTTTGAGCGGGTGCGAAAGATCTTAAAGCCTGGCGGTGTGGCGAAGAGCACCGAGCGGATCAACAAGCAGTACGATGCGGTTCAACGACTGGTGAGCGGGCTTGGCGATACCGAAGCACTCACGGCTACCGCGGTCCTCCACGCATGGCAGCATGATCGTTGCGAGCCTCAATCCGAT
>CAJWOS010000177.1 GCA_913044235.1 uncultured Pseudomonadota bacterium | reverse complement strand
GACTCCGACACCGACTCCGACACAGACACCGACACGGACACGGACACGGACACGGACACCGACACCGACACCGACACCGATTCCGATGCCGACGCGGACACCGGCGCAGACACCGGGCCGGTGTCCGCGTCGGTGGACACGCTCACCGGCAGTGTCAACGCAGTGTACGCAGATCTGGCCATCTCGCTCGATGGCACGCGGGTGTACGCCACCCGAGTCTTCGAAGACGACCTCTTGGTGGTCGACACCGCCAGCATGACTGCGCTCACCACCATCCCGCTCGGCGGAGGGCCCGAAGCGGTGCGCCTCACCGTGGACGGCAGCAAGGCTCTGGTGGCACTCAACGAGAGCCCCGGCCAGCTTGTCGTCGTCGATGTCGACCCCGCGAGCGCCACTGTGCACACGGTGCTTTCCACGCTCACGCTCTCCGGCAATGGCTCGCTCGGCCTCGGAGTGCATCCCGATGGAGATGTGGCGGTGGCCATCACGCAGAATCCCGATGCGGGATTGGTGCAGCTGGTCGACCTGGCCACGAATTCAGTCTCCACCACACTCGCACCCACCGCCTCGGGCACGGCTCCCCATCTCTACGACGTGGCGTTTCTCCCCGATGGCTCCAAGGGCTACGTCTCCGTCTTCCAGAGTACCGGCAGCACGAACGTGTTCCCCTTCGCCATCGACCCGGCTGCGCTGTCGCCGGGTCTCGATCTCGCGCTGCCCTATGAGGGCGGAGGGCCCGGCATGATGGTGGTGGCCGAGACTGCCACGGACACTACGCTCTGGGTCACCAACAACTCCTGGGGCACCGATGGCCTCACCGTGGTCGACACCAGCACCGATGCGGTGTCGATGGCGTTTGATCTGGGGGGCGGTGGCGGCAGCATCCCTGGCATCTGCATGCGCCCGGATCACAGCATGGTGCTCGTGGCCGCGGAAGGACGACCGCTGATGGGCTTCGACACCGGCACACCGGCCTATACCCACAGCCGAGCCGAAGTCTCCGACCACACCGACTGCATCGTCTCCCCGCTCGATGACTTTGTCTACATCGCCACCCGGTCGGGCGACATCCTGCGGGTGGACCTGCTCAATCTGGCCGCGGTGGAGTGAAGCGGCCGAGAGCAGCGTGCGCCCTGCGGCGGACTCGTGTGGCATCGCCGCGAGCAGATCATCGGGCTTTGCCCGTCGCGGCCCTGTCAGCCCCCTGCGGTGTCGGAGTCGCCGGTGTCGCCGGTGTCGCCGGTGTCGCCGGACTCGTCAGGCGAGGTGTCGAGCACTTCTCCGGGCGTCCACTTCAGCCAGGCCCGCAGCACCGCGGGACCGTCGGCTTCTCGATGCAGACACCAGTGGGGATCGTAGTCGGATGATGCGGCACAGCGAACCATCTGGGAGCTCGGAAGGCCGGCATCGAGGGCTTCTGTGGTGAAGTTGGGCACCTGGTAGTCGCCCTCTCCCAGGAACACGAGGCTCGGGACGGTCTGGTCGCGGACCACGGCCATTGGGTCGGAGGGATCCATGGTCCACTGGAACAGCTGGATGATGGGATGCATCCGGTCGATGCGATCCCAGTCTTCCTCGGGAAGCCCCAGAGCGGCCCCGAGGGCGGCGGGCGCAGTGACGACCTCGGGGGGCTCTGCACCAAACAGGCCGAACAGGGTGGAGATGAGGGAGGAATCGAACTGGTCGATCAACCCGGTGTCGAGGAAGTAGTGGGTGAAGAGCCCACCCGTGCCGGACAAGAAGGTGGCTTCCCACTGGTCGGGCGTGGCCGCCGTGCCGAGGTTGACCGTGACCGAGCCCAGAGAGTGGCCCAGGCGGCGCATGGGGGCCGTGGCATCGATCGAGCCACCGGTGGTGGTTGCTGCAAGACTGGTGTTCAGGCCGTCGGTGAGGAAGCGCTTTACCTGGAGAGCCTCAATGGCTCCCTGGCGCTGGTTGTCGCGGAACGCGGGCAGGTTCACGATGTTGTAGAATCCGAGCGAGTCGCCGTAGCCTTCATCAATGAGCGGGTAGCGGGTGCCATACAGCGGCTGGTCACGCCCCACGATGGCCCAGCCCTCGTCGGCGAGAACCCGTGCCAGAGCATCGCAGTCGTCGTATTTGCTGCGTCGTTGGATCGCATGGTAGGCGGTGCCGCCGGTGCCGTGGTCGTACATCAGCACGCGGGCGTTGTTGATGGGGTCGCCGTCGGCGTCTTTGGGGATCGAGATGGTGACCCGCGTGGTGTCGGCCTCGGGCACGGCTGTAAGCTGGCCATTCTCAAAATCGATCCAGCCCGACTCGCGGTCGGTGTCGTAGAGGTGGCCCAAGCCGGGACTCATGTAGGGGATGTCGTCGAAGCCCGAGTAGTTCCAGACGGGCACGCTGGCCTGGTAGACCACCATGGGCCAGTCGTTCATGTCGATTGTGTGGGTGCCGGCGTCGCCGTCGAGGGGCGACTGGTAGGACTGCTCGGTGGTGCCGTCTTCGAAGGTGACCTCGAGAACGGTGGCCTCGATGCCCGATGGGGTGAGACCCTGGGTGTAGTCCATCTTCGTGACCCGCTTGAGCGCAACCCCCGACCATGGATCGGTCTCCGCAGCGATGCGGGTGTCGGCGTCGGCCACGAGCTGCTGAAGCTGGCCGGTGACGTCTTGCACTGTGTAGACCGTGGCGACGGCGGGTGTACCTGAGACGCCGGCGAGGGCGAGGGCTTCGGTGACTCCAGCGGGAACGGAGTTTTCCAGGGGGACCACCCCAGCACTGGACATCACCACCGCCGCCATCCGGGCGCCCGAGCGGGGCGGGTGGCCGAGCTGGGGAGCAAACGAGAGCAGGTTTTCAGCGAGGGTGGTGTCTTCGCCGGGATCGGTGGTGAACTGCACGTTGAGGGGCAGCAGCTCGCCGGTGTCCATGTCGACCATCAGGACGGAGTCGTAGGGGGAGCCTTGGGTGGTGGGCTCGACCGTGAGTCGGCCGCTGAAGCGGAAGTAGGCGGCGGTGTTGTTGCCAAATCCCTGTGCCACGGACTCCACGCGGGTTCGCCAGCCGTCGATCACGGGCAGGGCCACGTCGGTGCCGAGCACCGGGTAGCCGGTGAGGTCGGGGGTGCCGTTGGCGGTGCGCAGCTCGTCGGTGGGGAACGGGTAGTCGAAGTAGTGCGTGGGCCGGGAGGCATCGTAGATCGGGGTGACCGGTACGAGGACAGGGTCGGGGTTGGAGACCACGACGGATTCCTGGCATGCACCGAGCGATGCGAGTGCGGTGGTGGACAGCAGGACGAAAAGAGGCACACGCGTGGACACGACCAGCTCCGAGTCGGCGCCCGGCCAGAGCGGGCCGGTGGCCACGCACCGTAGCGCGTCTGGGCGGCATCCTCACATGGTGTTTGGGCTCTGCTGCAATCCGATGCCGTGAGGACTGTGGGTGGATGGGCGACGGCGGCGCAAGCGGCGATGGCTGCGGGTGGGGTCATGGGTCGTCCGAGACATTGGTCGTTCATTACCAGCTTGGTTTTTGGCGCTACAAAAAGGGTGGGAAGTCGGTCCCCTCACCCTTCTTCTCTTGGAGTCCAGCCATGCTGATCGCCCTGGCCCTTTGCAGTCTCGTTGGGATTGCCACTGCAGATGAAACGGAGGTTGTGATCGTTGAGCAGGATGATGCCATCCTGGTGGTCGAGGTTTCACAGCGCGCCCAGTCGCCCCGGAGATCCATGTCTGCCGACACCCGCTGGAGCCGGCGGCGGACGGCCGAGCGGTCGTGGCGGGTGCCGCCGGTGCGTCCGGCTGATGCGATGGGTGCCGCGGAGCACGGGGCACACGCGATGGGATCATGGACCGAAGACGAGCTGAGCACCGTGCCCAGGCCCTGAGCCACGGAGGATGGCCGCGATACCAGCGGTCTCTCGAATGGGGCTCGCGCGGTCTGCGGCGCGTGCCCCGACCCCTTGGATTCGCGGTTCAGTTGTCGTTTTGGGGCTGCCAGGGTCCGCTCGGCTTCTCGGGAAAGACCACGAAGCGTCGGCCGAGGAAATTGACCACCAGGGCCACAGCGGTGCCGCCCAGCTTGCCCTGCCACTCTGAGGCGCCCAGGGCCACGAGCGCCGCCGTGCCGCCCAGGTCGACCGATGCGCCGGCGGCGACCACCATGCAGTAGAGCACCAGCTCCTGCGTGGTGTTCCAGCGGGCCTTGTGTCGGAACAGGATCCACACGCTCAGCAGATAGTTGAGCACCGAGGCCAGCACGAAGGCGAGGGGCGCTGCCGCGAGCAGCGGGATCCCCACGGTCCGAAAGGCCGTGAACATCCCCAGGTTGGCGATGGCCGCCGTGCCGCCGATGAAGAGGTAGAACAAGAACTGCACGGGCAGGGGCGCCCGGTGCGCGTTGTACCGAAGGATGCAGTAGAGCGCGCGAAAGCCGTCGCGCACGCCGATCTTCTTGCCCTCTTCGTAGGTGCGGCCGTAGTACGAGATGCCCATCTCGTAGATGCGCAGGCGCATCGCAGCCACCTTGGCCACCACCTCAGGCTCAAAGCCGAAGCGGTCTTCTTCGATCTCGACCTGTTGGATGACCTCCCGCCGGAACACCTTGTAGCAGGTCTCCATGTCGGTGAGGTTGAGGTCGGTGAACATGTTGGAGAGCAGGGTGAGGAACTGGTTTCCCAGCGAGTGCCAGAAGTAGAGCACCCGGTGGGGCCCGCTCGTGAGGAAGCGGCTGCCGAACACCACGTCGGCCCGTCCGGCGCGCAGGGGGCCGAGCAGGCGCACGAGGTCTTGCGGGTCGTACTCGAGGTCGGCGTCGTGGATGGCCACGAAGTCGCCGGTGGCTTGCTGGATCCCCGTGCGCAGCGCCGCTCCCTTGCCCTGGTTGACCGTGTGCGAGAGCACCCGGATGGTGGGATGTACCTCGGCGAGGGCCTCGGCGATGGCGGGACTCTCATCGCGGGAGCAGTCGTTGACAAGGATGACCTCGAGGGTGAGGTCGTCGCTGGCGATGGAGAGCACGCGCTCGATGCTCTGCCGCAGGGTGCGCGCTTCGTTGTAGAAGGGCGTGACGACAGTGAGCACGGGCATGGCGGAACCGGGATCGTGGGGACGCGCCCGCGTATTCCGTTTGTTCTGCCGGTGCCGCGGCACCGCGTCGGATGCCGGGCGCGGCCTGCTCGGGGAGCCCAGGCCCGCGCACGGGGTACCATGGGCGCCATGACGCCTCTCCCATCCGAGCCCAGTGCGCCTCCCGGTGCTCAGCACGACCGGCTGATCCTCGGACTGGCAGTGTTTTCGGTGTTTTCGGTGCCGCTGCTGCTGGGGCTTCGCTACGGCGGGCTCGACCACAGTCTGGTGCACCTCGGGATCCAGTGCGCCCTTCGAGCGGGCGATGGCCTCGCGCTCGACGCGGCCATGGGCGGTGGCTCCCCTCTGCTGGCCGAGCCCCAGAGCGGCGTGGCCTACCCCATCACCTGGCTGCTGTGGCCGGTCTCGAACGCTGAGGTCGCGGCGAGCCTCTGGACTGTAGTGCACCTGGCCGTAGGCGCGTGGTCGGCGGCGCTGCTGGGCGCCCGGTCGGGCCTGTCACGCAGCGGTGCGCTGGCCCTGGGCGCTGCCTATGCCCTGTCAGGAACGGTTCTCAACCTGATCCTGCACGGGGCGTACATCTCGGGAGCCGCCTGGACGCCGCTCGTGTGGGCAGGAGCCATCGGTACCTTCGCGCGCGTGCCTCGGCGCCGCGGGCCGGTGGAGGTCGCTGTGGGCCTGGGCATGCTGTTGCTGGCGGGCGAGCCGCAGGGCTTTGCCATTGCGTCTGCGCTGGTGGTGGCCGAGCTGGCCCGGGCCCGGCCCCCCTGGCGGATCGTGGCGCTCGGTGTGGCCGCGGGTGGGCTCGGCGTGATGGTGGGACTGGCGCAGTGGCTGCCCACCTTCGGCCTGCGCGACGCCATCGCCCGCACCGGGGGAATGGACTTCGCCGACCAGACCTTGTGGTCGCTCGGGATGCCGGAGGCCCTGGGCATCGTGTGGCCGGGGGTCACGCAAGAGCGCTTCTCGTCGGGAGCCACGCTGTTTCACCTGTGGACCGGCGTGGCCGACACCCGCGTGCCCTGGAATCCCACCCCATACGTGGGCGTGGTGGTGGCCTCGCTGGGGCTCGGGGCGGCATGGGCATCGAAGCGCACGCGGTGGTGGGCGCTGGGCGGCTCGGTGCTCCTGCTCATCGCGCTGGGTGCGAACACGCCCGTGTATGGCATCGTCTCCACGCTGGTGCCGCCGATGGGCCTGTTCCGCTACCCCTCCAAGTACTTCGCGCCCGCCAGCCTCGCCCTGCTGCTCGCCACCTTCCACGTGCTCCAGCACGCAGAGCGCCAGCGCGCAGTGGCCTGGGCCCTCGGGGCAGGGGCGGTGCTGAGCCTCGCGGGGCTTGGCTGGGTGGCGATGCACCAGGCCGACCTCCAGGCGGTATCCGACGCCTTCACCTTTGGGGTGCGCACCCAGCCCGGTGTGCGCAGCGAGCCCGGCCCCCTGCTGCTCCAGCGCGGCCTACAGGCCACCGCGATGGTGGGTCTCCTGGCGCTCGTGTGGCTGCGCCGGCCGCGGCTCGCGCCGTGGGTAGTGGTGGCGGACCTGGCCCTCGCTGCCCCGATGCATGTAGAGGTGCTGGAGCCCATCCTCGGCTTCGACGCCCCCCGCACCCACCTGGGGGATGCGCGGAGCACGCTGCTCTGTACCGATCCGGCCTTCCCGTCGTCGCGGCTCGACACGCCTGATCGCGACTGGGGCCTGTCGGGGGTCACCCTGGTGCAGCGCATGCAGCACAAGGCGAACTTGCACCAGTGCGGCGGGCCGGCCGTGCCCCAGCACTACCTGTCGAGCGCCACCAAGCCCACGGTCACGCTCTGGCACCAGTACCTGTCGGAGCCCGACACGCGGGTTGCTGCGGCGGTGGCGCTCGGCTGCACCCACTTGGCTGCGCGAGAGCCTGTGCCCGGCACGCCCGTGCCCGACGACACCCCACCGGCCATCGCGCCCCCGGTCACCCGCCTCGATGAGGTGACCGATGCTCCGGTGGTGGTGGTCGAGCCCGCACTGCACGACTCGGTCGATGCAGCCTTGGCTGCAGCGATGGCGGAGACCGGCCGGAGTGCAGTGCTGCGGCACATCGACGACCCCTCCGCGCAGCTCACTGCGGCGGCTCTGCCGGCGGGAGCTGGCACCGTGACCGTGACCGAAGATGCCCTGGAGCGCCTGGCGCTCGCCGCTGGTCCCACGGGGGTGGTGGTGTTCCGGCGGCCCTGGTGGCCGGGCTGGGAGGCCCGCAGCGGCACGCGCACTCTGCCGGTGGTGCGCGCGGCCGGCGCGAGGCTGGCAGTGGTGATCGAAGAGCCGGGCGATGTGGAGCTGGTGTACCGCCCGCCGCTCTGGATGGCAGGATGGGCTGCGGGCGGTCTCGGCTGGCTCGGCGTCTTGGGCATGTGGATTGGACTCGGACGAATAAACCTCGGGGCCTCTGCGTCGGCAGGCGCCCACCGAACTGGAGAACGCGATGAAGACCCCTCGAATGGTGTGGATGGCTCCCTTGCTGATGGCATGGATGGCCACGGGTAGTGTGGGCGAGGCGGCGAACGCCAAGCAGCTCAGCCACGCGGTCGAAGAAGGGCCCTCAGAGACCACGCTCTCGTGGGCATGGCGCTCGCCGTCGGGGGGGAAGGACTCGGTGACCGTGGCGCTGTCGACTGCGGAGATCGAGGCCGACAAGGCCGTGAAGCGCAAGATCCAGCTCCAAGACATGTACGTGGCGATGGCGAAGGCAGCGCGCAAGGTCGGCAAGGCACGGCCCAAGGTAAAGCTCACGGCCAAGGTCTCGCCGCAGGGGGTGCAGCTTGGGGCCAGCGGTCCGGCCAAGGCGGCCAAGGCGGCCATGTCGGAGGCCCAGGTGGCCATGGAGCGGGCCAAGAAGGCCTGGATGGCGGAGAACCAGGTGTTCGAGAGCCAGCCGGGTCGCTTGTCGTACGACCATGTGCTCATTGTGGCCGACCGGGCCGAAGCCGTGGCCCCGCTCGCCGCCGCCCTGCGCGAGGGCACCACCTCCAACCGAGAGTTCGTGCGTCGGGCGCTCGCCTTCTCCCAGGCGATTCCCTACCAGACCAACAAGCGCGGCACCGACACGGGTCTGCAGCGCCCCACGGCGTTGCTCGCCCGCAACAAGGGCGACTGCGACGGCAAGTCGGCCCTGTTCCTCGCACTGATTCGCGCCGAGCTGCCCGAGTTGCCGCTGGCCTTTGTGTATGTGCCCGGACATGCGCTGGTGGGTGTGGGGCTGCCGGCGAAAGAGGGTGACAACTCCTTCAAGCATGGTGGCCAGACCTTTGTGTATGCCGAGCCGGTGGGCCCTGGCGCCTTCCCGCTCGGCGAGACCGCACCCCCCAACAAGCGGGCTGCAAAGAAGGGCAACGTGCGGCTGGTGCCCTGAGCACCGGGTGGGTGGAAAAAGCGAGTGCCGAGCAGGGCGGACTGGATAAGCAGCCCGCATGACCCGCTCTACGCTTCTGCTCATCGCTGCTCTGGTGGTCTCGGCCACGGGCCTGCTGCTCGCCTCTACGGCGGTGGCCAACGATCCTGAGCCGGCCGTCGCTCCTGCCGCAGCCCCGGCCGCGGCGCCGGTCTCGGTGCTCGACCCCGACACCCGCGCCACCTGGATGGTGCGGATCGCCCGGATGGAAGGCGCGAGCGTCGACGTGGAAGAAGCTGCTGCGGCGGTGGCGGCCACGGCCCAGTCCATCGCGGATGCCGGTCGGGTGCAGGACGTGGCGCTGCTGTCGGGGCAAGCCGAGCAGCTCAAGCGCAAGGTGATCTCCGCCACGCTGGCGTCTGAAGTCCTCGACGACCTGTGAGCGCCTTCCGCTCTTTTCCGGCCGGCCCCCAGTCCACCGAGGCGCTGGCACGCCTGGTCGACGGCACCGTGCATGGCTCGGCGCGCATGGTCGCAGGCGTGGCGCCGCTCGAGGGTGCCCCCGCAGGCGCCCTCGCCTGGTGTGGTCGGGCCACGGTGCCGGGCTCGCCTGCGGTGCTGCTGGCCACCGCGCCCGGCCCTGGCACCACCATCGTGGTGCGCGACCCACTGCGGGCCTTCGGCCAGATCTTGCGCCACCTCTTTGAAGAAGACCACCCGCCGGGCGTGCATCCCGGCGCCACGGTCCACCCCACGGCGGTGCTCGGCGTGGGCGTGGTGGTGCACGCCGGCTGCGTGGTGGGCCCGCGGGTGCAGGTGGGCGACGGCACCATCTTGTTCCCCAACGTCACGGTCTATGCCGACACCGTGGTGGGCGCCCGCTGCCGCATCCACGCGGGCGCGGTGCTCGGCGCCGACGGCTTTCGCTACGCGGCGGGCCCCACCGGTCCCGAGCGCATCCCCCAGCTCGGGCGCCTCGTGCTCGAAGACGAGGTGGAGGTGGGTGCCAACACCTGCGTGGATCGCGCTGGCCTGGGCGAGACCCGCATCGGCCGCGGCAGCAAGCTCGACAACCTCGTGCAGGTGGGCCACAACAGCCAGCTGGGCCCCGCGGTGGTGCTGGCCGGGCAGGCAGGCCTCGCCGGGAGCGTGACCGTGGGCGCGGGCGCGCAGGTGGGCGGTCAGGCCGGCATCGCCGACCACCGCTCCGTGGGCGCCGGTGCCCGGGTGGGTGCCCAGAGTGGGGTCACACAGGATGTGCCCGACGGCGAGACCGTGCTGGGCACGCCCGCCATGTCGGCGCGGGCGGTGCGGCGGCTCTGGGCCACATGGCGGCGCACGGCGCGGGGGCTGGTGCGGCGGGGGTGAGCGCTCGTCTCAGCGGGGCTTTCGCGAGCCCAAGTGCATCTCGAAGATCTCGGCCGAGGTGTAGCTGCGCAGGTACGGCGCCTGGTCCGGCCCACCGCCCGCTTCGCGGCTTGCTCGGGCGAGCAGCTTTTCGTCGAGGTTGCGCGTGGCCTCGACCAGAGTGCAGCCCGATGCGGCCCGGATCGCGTCGTATTGGGTGCGCAGGGCCTGGAAGTCGGCCTCGAAGGGTGCCGGCCCCCGCTCGGTGTGGGCGCGGGTGTAGATGAAGGAAACACTCGCAAGCTCGAGCATGGCGCAGCGGCCCACCACATGGGGCCGGTCGAAGAGGACCTGTGCCTCGGGGCGCTCGGGCCAGACCAGCAGCACGGGCCCATCGAAGATGGCGTTGCGCACCCGGTCGGCATCGGCGCTCGACACGGGCGTCCAGTCGTCGGGGGCCAGCAGGCCGGTCTGCATGGCTTTCTCGGCCGCCTCGCGCTCGGCGCTGAGTACCGAGAGTCCGACCATCACCGACACGACTTGCTCACTGTTGAGCAGAAGCCGGGCGAGGTGGCGCACTTCCTCGAGGGCGGGCCGCACCTGCTCTTGGTGCAGGGCCCGTGCGAGGCGGGCCTTCACGAGGCACTGCAGGCCGATGAGGTCGGGGATCGGCGCCGAATCCGGGAGCAGGACTGGGCCGGACAGGTAGGTGCGGTAGGCGCCCGACGACTCCGGCACCCAGTGGTCGTAGGCCATCAGCGACTGGAGGATGCGGTCGTCGTAGCGGCTCCAAGGGTCGGGACCAAAGGCGAGCTCCGGATCGTCGAGCCAGTGGTCGCGGATTCGTTCGCGCTCGTCGTCGGACACGTCGGTCCACCACAGGGGAGACTCGGCGGGGTAGCCGTCCATGTCGAGCTTCAGGTGGGGGTTGAGGAGCTCGCCGGCGTCGTGCTCTCGCGTGGTGGGGGCAAAGGCATCGAGGGTAGCGATGTAGGCGTGCTCATTGAGGACCTCGGATGGGTCGATCTTCCCGGCGGCCTGCACGCGCTCGATGAGAGCCTGCTGGGTATGCTCGACCAGGGCTAGAGCCCCTGCGGCGGCGACGGAGGTTGTCCCCACAGCAACCACGAACATGGCGCCGAGCTGGAACGGAGTGAGGTTGCTTTGGTCCATGGCGGCTCCAGGCGCGGGGGTGGATGGCCATGGAATCGTCGGGCAGGTGGACTGTATTGCACGAGAGTGCGAATGAAGACGGGTCCCCGCACCGCCTGCGGGCTCACAGTGCCGTGCGCACCACGCGAAGGCCGTTCATGGCGTCGCTGCGATGCCCACACGAGTTGTCGTTGCGGGCCGAGACCCGGAGCAGCTCTTCGTGGGAGAACACGCCGCCCCCCCGCATCAGGCAATTGCCCGAGGAGGGGCCCTCCGGGTCGGTCACGTCGCCCGACGAGTACTGGGTGCTTGAGTAGCGTTCGTTCACCCACTCCTTGGCGTTGCCGCTCATGTCGTACAGGCCACAGCCGTTGGGCGACTTGAGTGCCACTTGGCGGGACTTGCTGCCGGCATTGTCTTGGTACCACCCATCGGTGGCGGCGTTGGACGAGGCGTAGATGAAGCCCTCTTCGCAGCGCGCGGCCCGCTCCCACTCGGCCTCGGTGGCGAGGCGGTAGCCTTCACATTCGTAAGGGGCCACGGCCTGGGAGCAGCCCACACTGGTGCCTGAGCCGCTGCAGCTGTAGCACTCGGTCAGCCCCTCCGCGACGCTCAGCAGGTTGGTGGCGTTGGCCGCCATGTGCCAGGTGAGGTCCACCGCGGCACAGGTGCCGCTGTTGCAGGTCTGCAAGGACTGCGGGTTGAAGCCGGTGAGGGTCTCGTACATGTCGACCGTCATCTCGGTGGTCGCCATGTAGTAGGGGTTGCTGAGCGTGACGTTGTGCACGGGCTCTTCGTCGCTGTCGCAGTACGGAGCCTGCTCGCTGGTGCAGCCCATGGCGAAGGTGCCCGCGCAGATGAGCGTGAAATCGAGGCCCACACCGGTGGTCTCGATCACGGTGCCGTCGTTGCAGGGCAGGGCGGGGGTGGCCTCGGCGGTGGCGCTCGTGCCGTTGTCGGTGCCGTCGTTGGGGGTGACGGTGCAGGTGAAGGTCTCGCCGTCGATCTGGGTGTCATCGCCCGGCACGGTGTCGTTGGTCTCGTCGACGGTGCTCGGGCCCAGCCAGGCGTCGGCACCGGTGTCGGCCGAGCTGCCGGCGACGTAGTCCACGCCGTCTACGGTCCACTCGATGGTGTAGGTCACGGTGTCGGCGGCGTCATCATCGTTGCTGTCGGCATCGATCACGCACTGCATGCTGTCGCCCACGGTGAGCGAGCTGGGCACGATGGACACCACCGGGGCTCCCGGTGGGGTGTTCGCCACGACCACTGTGCTGGAGACGGCACTGTCGCTGTCTGCGCTGTCACTGACCGTGACGGTCACAAAGACGCTCTCGCCGCGCTCGAACCAGCTGCTGCCGTCGAGGCTCGCGGTGGTGCCGCTCTGCACCACGGTGCCCTCTACGCTCCAGTCATAGGTGGTGGTGAGGGGGTCGCTGTCGGCGTCGGAGGCGGTCACCGTGGCCACGAGCAGCTCGTTGGTGGTGGGACCCGGCGAGGAGAGGCTCACGGCGCCGATCACGGGCGCGGTGTTGTCGATGGTGGCGGCGGCGCTGTCGGTGGCCGTGCCGCCCTTGCCGTCGCTCACCGACACCGAGCAGGTCACGGTGTCGCCGCCCACAAAGGCACTCGTGAGCGTGCTG
>CAJWOS010000176.1 GCA_913044235.1 uncultured Pseudomonadota bacterium | reverse complement strand
GCCGCCTGGCACATGGACCATCGCTTCCGCGTGCGACCCGGCTTTCGAATCACCGATCGCGTGGCCGTGTTCACGCAGGTCGATCTGCTGCCCTATGTGCAGTGGGGAAGCCAACCGGTCGCGGTGATGGATCCATTCACGGGCGAAGACCAACCGGTCGTTTACTCCGACGCCTTGGGCCCTCCCACCACGGACACCGGTGCAGTGACGCCCCAGAACCTCCAGGTCACCCGCTTGTGGGGTGAAGTCCAGACCGACTACGGCCTGTTTCGGTTCGGTCGCGTGCCCAATCACTGGGGCTCGGGCATGGTGTTCAATGCCGGCAACCGTCCCATCGACGAGTACGGCGACACAGTAGACCGACTCCAGTTCACTGGAAAGGCCGGTCCCGTCTACCTGATGGGCGGCCTGGAGAATCGGTACGAGGGCCTTGCAGCCGAGCGCGATGACTACCGCGCAGTGATCGGTTCCATCTTGTACCAGAACGAAAAGGCCGGCCTGGGCTTTCTCAGCACCTACCGATGGAAGGGCGAGGTCGACAATCGCTATCGGGTCTTCATCGCAGACCTCTGGGCAAAGGCCACCCTCGGTATGGCGGAGGCGGAGATGGAATTCGCCGCCGTCGCTGGGCGCGGAGACCTCGATGGGGGGCTCAACGACATCAGCCAGCGGTCCTTCGGCGGTCACATTCGAGCCAACATCGACCCCGGCAACATTCGCGCGGGCGTGCTCACCGGTTTTGCCACTGGCGATGCCGATCGCACCGACTCCACGATCAAGACCTTTTCCTACGATCCGGATTTCAACGTGAGCCTGTTTCTGTTCGAAGAAACCATGCCCACGCTCACCCCGGCGGCCAACACCATCGACGACGATGGCCGCACCACGTCCGCGGGTCGGACCGGACCGACCATCAGTGATGCGCTGTTCTTCAAGCCATCCATCGGCTGGCGCTTCAACGATGACCTGTTCGTGGATGTGTCCTGGATGGGCGCACGTCGGGCCAAGAAGCTCGAAGAGGAAGAGCCAGGCTACGGATCCGAAGTCAACGCCAACGTGCGCTGGGACCCCTACGCCCACTTCTGGGTTCAGCTGACCGGTGGTGTGTTCCTCCCCGGCAAGGTGTTCACCGAGTACGAAGACATCGACCTCGGAACAGACTTCAACAAGCCTGCACTCGGCGCTCGCTTGGTCACCACCATCGAATTCTGATCCCTCCGTCCGTGAGCACAGCATGGCCACTCCATCGAGTGTTCGAGTCGCCGTCCACGGTGCCAGCGGGCGCCTCGGGCGATTGATCGTTGCGGAGGCCGACAGCAGCTACGCCGGTGCGATTGGTCGGACCGGTCCCATCCCTCCCTGCGATGTGGTCATCGACGTCTCGAGTGCGGTCGGCACCACGGCCCTCTTGTCTCGCTTGTCGGGGCAAGCGCTCGTGGTCGGAACCACGGGTGACCTTCCACTGGAAGCCCTCGCAACCTACGCCGAGCAGGCCGCTGTGGCGGTCGTGCCCAACTTCTCGGTGGGCATCCCCCTGCTCCTCGATCTGGTGCGCCGTGCGGTGGGAGCTCTGCCCTCCGGCTGGGACATCGAAGTGGTGGAAGCCCACCACCATCACAAGAAAGATGCTCCAAGCGGGACTGCGCGACGCATCGTGCGGGCGATCGGTCGCCCTGGGGTGCCCACCCACAGCCTTCGTGTGGGAGACACCTTCGGCGAGCACACAGTATGGCTGTGTGGCCCCGGAGAGCGGATTGAGCTCAAGCACGTGGCCACGCAGCGGTCTGTATTTGCCATCGGTGCCATGCGTTGGGCTCGAGCCCTTGCCCAGGCCCCGAACGGACTCCAGCAGCCGTAGAGATCGGGCCCGACCAATTCAGAACTCGGTCATGCTCATCGTGGCTGAAGTGTTCTCGAACAGCTCGGTGATGGAGTCGTCGAGGGCTGTGAGCGACACCATGACTGCCACGGCCACCAAGCCCGCAATCAGTCCATACTCCACCGCTGTGGCACCCTCTTCGTCCACAAAGATTCGCTGAAGCATCTGCATGGGTTCACCCGTTTCCATCCGCGTGCCGCACATCCGTCGCGGCGTTCTGTCTCAGACGTACGGATCGAGCCTGCCAAACCATGACGTTTGGAGACGAAATTGTGGGTGCTCGCGGTACGGTACCCGGCGCGCTCAGTCGATGTGGGGGGCCTCCGGTCGACCGCAGGAGCGACAGATGGACCGGTCTGGCCGACCGCGGGTCTCGCAGTCCGTGACTGCTCGTACACGGTCCGCTCCACGCCACAAAGCAGCCAGACTCCCAGGAGTGATCTCACCGAGCGGTTCCACCAACCGCACATCTGAGGGGCAAAGCACCACCTTGCCGTCCCACGAGACCACAGGAGTACGCGCAGGAGCCTGACACCGCACCGGACCGCTCGTCCCGCCTGGGGCGGGTGCAAGTGGAACCCCCAGCTCGGATGCCAGCGCTTCGAGATGCGCGCGGGCCTCCTTGGTCGCGAGGTAGTGGTCGTGCACCCGAGCTCGCACCCACAGAGAGTCGTGCCCAGTGGGACGCGCACCAATCTGGACCGGAAGGCCGGAAAACCGCTCCGCCCAGTGATGCGCGGGACTGCCCTCCCCTGCCGTGCACGCAAGGATCACCGCGACACCAGGGCCACGACGAGACCAGATCTGGTCGACACCGGCACCATCTCCTCGGTCGAGATCAAATACCCACTCCTGGGCACCCCCAGCAGCCGCGAAATCTGCCAGTTCCTCCGTCACAAAGCGGCCATCGGTCTCGATGCGAAGGGTGTCTGCAACCCCTTTCGGGCCGATGGCTTCGGCCATTAAGTAGCGCAAGATGGGCGCCGCCTCGGGGTGCAGCAACGGCTCACCCCGCCAACGCACCGACAGCACCCCAAATCGCAGTGCGCTGTCCTTCAGATCGTTGACCACGCCGCGAACCACCTCAAAGCCCATAAAGCCTCGGCCAAAGTCGAGATAGCCACGGTCTCGCATCATCGCCCAAGTATTCGCGGTGGGCAGATCAGTGGCCTCACGGATGAGCGCTCCCCAACGAGAAGGAGGCGTGCTGCACCCTTCCCAGTCACAAGGGCAGACATCGGTGAGCTCAAGGCGCAGCGTGACATCCGGATGAGACTCGGCCCTTGGAACGACCCTTCGAACCTGCCGATGTAGGGAACGAGCGACCTGTCGGGCACCATCGGCCAACAACTCGCTCGCATGGTCGCTCTCGGGCCGCAGATAGCACTTCTGAATGCAAGGCGTGGAGCACTTCTTGACGACCTCTCGTCGCTCACGAAGCGCAGGATCTCGCCAGAGTTCGCGCAAGGTCTGCTGGCGCACATTTCCCCACGCACCTGCGAGGAAGTCGAGCTTGCCGTCGCACATGATCGCTCGGCCATCGGCGTTGATGTACAGCTCCTTCCACCCCGCCCAGCAGGGCGCCTCGAGTGGAGCCATCTCGTCGGTGTAGTACCGAGGCACCCGCCGAAGCTCGTCGGGTGAGTTCTGGATTTGGTACCCCGCCGGCCCTTGCTGCTCGGCTCGGCTTGCCAGCTGTTCCGTGATGGCACGCAAGTCGGAGATTCGGTCCGGTCCAAACCACAGAGCCTCGGACTGCGGCGGGCTGTCCTCGGGCGACGTGCGAAACAACGTAAGAACCTGAACGCCGTCGAAGCCAAGCGCAGCCTGCTCATCGAGGATGGTCTCAAAGCGGTCGTAGTTGCGTGCGTGAAGGATTGTGTTCGCGAGGATTTTGCGCCGCGCATTCCCAGCAGCCGCGTCGGCTTCCCGGATGCGGCGGTACCCGGCGATAGCACGGTCCCACATCCCTTCCCCACGGATCTCATCGTTCGCCCGCCGATCGCCGTCGAGCGAGACGTTCAGGTGCAACCGGTCCGACGGAATCGATGCCACTGCACGGGCCCGACGCTCCGTGATGAGCGTTCCGTTTGTGGTCACGGTGACGTAGAACCCGCGCCGCACTGCGTACGCCAGGATCTCCTCGATGTCCCCCCGCATGAAGGGCTCGCCGCCCAATGGATTGAAGACTTCGACGCCCCAAGCCGCCGTCTGATCGATGATCGACTTGATTTCCTCCGTGGACAGCTCCGGCGAGTCGTAGCAGGTGGTGCACATTGTGCACTTTAGGTTGCACCGAAGGGTAACGTTGAGACTCACCCGGTCAGGAGGAGCGAGGCTTCGATTGAGATGCCGGGAGAGGTAGAGCCGGGCATCTCGCTGCAATCGGGCCGGAGAGCGCATGGCAAAATGCTAGCCCGTCCGCCGCGTGCATGCGACGGGATACGCCTGACTCCCCAGCCTGCGAGCAGCGATGCGCGTCCTTGTCACCCACCACGGTCAGCTGCCCCAATCAGACCACCCGGTCACCGGCGGTGCGCTGCGTGCCAACCAACACGCCAGTGTGCTCCGAGCAGCCGGCCATGAAGTCCACCTCATCACGCGGTTCCAGGACTCCCCTTCGGGATTCCGTTCCATCGCCGATCTTCGGGCTCGGGTGGTCGCACTGGCGCCCGATCGGATCGTTTGTGTACAGCCCGAAGATGCACCAGCACTCAGCGGTCTCGATATCCCCACAGCAGTCGATCTCTACGCGCCCCGCATCGTGGAAGCCGGCTTTGAAGGCACCCTTTCACACACCACCGCCATGGTGTTCGCAGCGCTCGAGGCCGGCGATGTCTTCCTCACCAGCAACCCCCGACAGCAGTGGAGCCTACGAACCCTTCTCACGCTCGCAGGCTTCGATCCGCACCAAGACCCAACGCGACTGATTCCGCTCGCGGCGCCGCAAGAAGTGGAGCGGCAAAAAGCACCAAGCGACCCGGTGTTCGTGGCAGGCGGAGCCCGCTGGCCGTGGCAGGATCCGGTACCCGCACTCCGGCGAGTCCTCGAGCACCTGGATCGTCGCAACATCGGCCGCGTGATCTGGTACGGCGGCGCGCCACTCATTGGGCGCACGGACGGCTGCTGGTCCCTTCCGGAGCATCCTCGGCTGACCACGCCCGGCTGGCTCCCATATCCGCAGCTGCTCGCAGCATATGCATCCGCCACAGCGGCGATTGACTGGCAAGGGGATCATCCGGAGCGGCGTCTCGCGCTCTCTTTTCGGCATGTCGACTACCTCGGCGCCGGGATTCCGGTGCTTACGGCACCCGACAGCGCCCTCGTCGACGTGCTCGGCCCTGCGGGCATCGCAACCGACGACATCGAGGCGGCCCTTGATACGGTTCTCGACAAGCCACGCACGCTCTCAAAACTCAGAAAGGCGGCTCGCAACCTCGCGGAGGGCCACTTCCATCCCGATCGTTGCGCCGCACCACTGCTCGAGTGGGTGAAGAGCGGCGCGCGCCATGCACAGGGTCGAGGCCCGCTGGCCGATCGGGCCGCACTCGTGCGCGATGCGGAGCGCGCAGAAGCGCGCGCACGTCAGGCCGAGGGTGCGCGAGACCGGGCAGAGGCCGAAGTGGCCGAAAAGCGTTCTGCGAGCCATGCCCTCACGCAGCAGATCCACACACTCACCGACACGGTTGCCCGTCAGGCACGGGCCCTCGACGAAGTAGCGGCCTTCAAGCGCGAAGCCATCGCGCTCTTGGGCAACGAAAGCGCTCGGGCACAGCGGTCTGCGGAAGACCTCACACGGGAAAACGGACTGCTTCGGGCCGACATCGAAAAGAAGTCAGCCGAGCTGCGGGCCATGGACGAGCTGCGCGCACGGCTGGAAAACGACCTCGACAACCTTCGGGCGGAGCTCGATCGCCTGCGCTCGGCAAAAGGATGGCTCCGGCGTAGCTGATCACGGCTCGTCTGGAAGATCTGCCACAAGCACCACATCGCCTTCCGCCGCCGCCTGCGCCAGTACGGTTCGGCCGGGACCAAAAATCGCTGACCGGCCGCAAAACCGAACGTCGCCATCCTCACCCCAGGAATTTGCCGCCACGAAGCTGCCATTGAAGCCCAGGAGTCGGTCACGCCAGTACCCATGCACTGGCGCACCTTCCTCGATCCAATTGGTGCAAAACGCCACCACACGGGGCTGCTGGTCGTACAGGAACGTGGTGAAGCGAGGGTCGTTGAGGTCCATGCAAATGGCCGGCACCAAGGCACCGTGATCGGTCGGGATCAACGAGCGCCGCCAACCGGGACTGGCCCATGTCTCGTCTGCCTCGTAGAGCAGCATCTTCCGATAGCAAGTGACCAGCTCACCCATGGGACTCACCACGAGGGCACTGTTGTACAGCGTAGCCATTGCCCTGCCCGAAGCGCTCTTCTGTTCGGGATGAACGAAGAGCTCGGGGAAGCCACACACCACCCACGATGTGTGCTCACGAGCCACCTCCGCAAGCATGCGGAACGTCTCCCCACGGGCCCGCTCACTATGGGGACCGAGCGCGCGAGGGGATTCCCAGACGTAGCCAGTCGTGGCCATTTCTGGACAGACGATGAGGTCGGCGCCGCGGTGGCCAGCCTCATCAAGCAACACTCGCAGAGCAAGCCGAGCCGCTCGCGGGCGCCCCTTTGGGGGACGAAACTGTATGGCAGCCACACGCATGGAGTTGATTTAACGCCTAGAGCCCATGTGCAACGAGTGGAACCGTGACCGAACTGCGACAGCGCGCTACACCGTCGGGTCTCGGAGGTGGTGATGGGCGTGTCCCCGCGGTGGGCTCGAGTGAAGTCGTTGGCGAAGGGCCTCGGCATTCTCCTGGCGGTGACCGTCTTGGTGGGCCTGATCCCTGTTCGTCAGGTTCGCGGTGACGACATGCTCTGGAGCATCCAACCGGGTGACTTCATCTGGATTGTGCCCGACCGGGTCCGGAAGGCCGACGTGGTTTTGGTCACGAATCCCCTGGACTCAGACCGCAAAGTGCTGCGTCGCGTCGTCGCAGGACCGGGCGATCGAGTCCGTGTCGACGACAGCAGCGTAAGGGTCAACGGCAAGCGCATCCGCCAAACAGAAATGGGGGACCGCCCAGGACACCGGATCCGAAAAGAGGTGATCTGGAGTCGCCCGCCGGCGCGCGCAAACCCGTACTTCACCCAACTGGTGATCCCCGAAGTGCCCTGGTCCACCCCAGGCGTGGTCGAAGTTCCGGAGGGCCACTGGTACCTGCTTGCCGACCGACGTGACCGCGGCGTGGACAGTCGATGGTGGGGTCCCGTCTCCGAGTCGGTGATCGAAGGTGTGGTCCGAATGCAGGCCGGTCCCACCAACACATGGCGCGAGTCCCCCATTCAGCTGGTGCTGCCCGAAGAGTGAGCGTCATCTGGAGAGCAGGTCGGCGAGTGCGCCTCCAAGCGATGGATGATGAAACGAAAACCCAGCCTGCTGGAGCACTTCCGGCAGGGCTCGCTGCGAGGACAGCAAAAGCTCGTCAGCCATTCCCCGACCGAATGCGGCGCGCAGTGCCATCGCCGGAGCCGGCATCACCGCAGGCCTCCCAAGCACGCCGCCCAGTGCGCGAGCAAAGTCCCGCTGTTGGATGGGCTCGGGCGCGACCACATTGACCGGGCCCGATACTTCTGGGGACTGCACCACATGCAGAATCGCGCGCGCCACATCGTCGATGTGTACCCATGGGAACCACTGGCGACCACTGCCCAGGGGACCCCCACCGCCCAGCCGAAATGCCGGAAGCATCTTCGCGAGGCTCCCGCCCCGCGGAGACAAGATCACGCCAAACCGCAGGTGCACCACCCGCACCCCGGCTTCCGCGGCAAGGGCAGCTTCCGCTTCCCATGCTCGACAGATCTCCGCCAGGAAGCCGTTGCCAGGCTCCGACCGCTCCGTCAGGATCTCGTTGCCTCGGCTGCCGTAGAAGCCGACCGCACTCGCACAGACCAGAACGCTCGGCCGACGCGCACGTTTCCGAATCCAGTCGACCATCACACGGGTTCCATGCACTCGACTGTCCCGAATGAGTGCTCGTCGGGCCTCATTCCAGCGACCGTCAGCGATGGACGCACCAGCAAGGTGCACGACCGCTGCGATCGAACGTCCATCGTCGGACACGGTTCCATTGCTCGGGCTCCATGCCATCGCTCCCTCGCCCCGGGGCATGGCAACAATCGGGTGATGCCGAGCCAGTGCACCACCCACCAGTCCACCCGCTCCCGTGACCACAAGCGCAGGCCGGGCCACCGTCACGATGCCTTCAGGCGTGGAGCGCGCCCGGTGCCCACCGTCATCCTTCGAGCTGCTTGGTGCTGAATCCAAACCGCACCTTCAAGGTGAGGTTGTCTTCGGTCACTTCCAGCGCGACGTCTTCGACCCCCATCTGGAGCCGAAGCGGCCCCCCGGCAGGAGACACCATCTCTTCCACCTGCGCCTTCTTCAAAATGGGCACGGTGGGAAAGCGCTGGGCCGCTTGGTTCGCCAGGAGCATGGCCGACAGCTCGTTGACCAGGCGGAAGACCACGTGCTCACCAAAATCGAGCGCCGGGTCCTTGATACGCCCCGTGATGGCCTTTTCCGTCTTGTCGAAGTGAATGTCGCCCAGTGCGCAGCGAGCCCCCACACGCTTCTCCAAGGTGAATGGGATTTCCACATTCTTCCGGAGCAGGTGGATCCGCCCAGACGCGACCGCTTTCACATGCGCATCCACACCGATCTTTTGCGGCGCGTAGTCGAACGCGGTTCCCTCATCATCGAGGTCCAAGGACCAGTCGCCTTCCACGTGGAGCACGTCGTCGATCACACGAAAGACTTGATCTCGACGCGACCGCCAGAGATCCCTTGCTCGGTCCTTCACCTGGACAAGTGGCTGCGGTGGCTCACGATCCTCAAGGAGCGCAGTCACCTGCGACTTCACGGTTTCCTTGATCTGCAGCTGCTTGATCCCCTTGTAGACCGCGCGCCCCAGGTCGAAGTGCCCTTCCTGGATACGGAAGGGCAGCGCGCTGCCCATCAGGTCATCCCACAAGGTCTTCCCGATGGACAGTGACAGGTGCCACTGGTCTGGGATCTGGCGGACGGTCATGGCAGCTCCGGGTTGGTCTCCCAAGGCTACCCCAAGACGCCCCCATTCCACGGTCGAGCCGCGGGATTTCTCCCGCGCCCCCTGCCCGTCGGTCAGTGAAGCTCGGTTGCGGCAAAGAAGTAGGCGATCTCTTCTGCGGCGGTCTCGGGTGCATCCGAACCATGCACCGCGTTTTCACCAATGCTCGCTGCGTAGAGCTTGCGCAGAGTGCCTTCCGCTGCCTCTGCGGGGTTGGTTGCGCCCATGATTTCACGGTTGCGCTTGATGGCGTTGTCGCCTTCAAGCACCATCACCACGCAGGGGCCCGACGACATGAAGTCGGTGAGCTCACCGAAGAACGGGCGAGCAGCGTGAACGGCGTAGAAGCCTTCCGCCACGCGCTTGCTCATGTGGATCTTCTTCATCGCGCAAATGCGAAGGCCTTCTTCTTCGAACCGGGCCACAATCTTGCCGATGAGGTTCTTGCCGGTGGCGTCGGGCTTGATGATCGAAAAGGTACGTTCCACGGCCATGTCAATCTCCAGAAATGCGAGGCATCAGAGGGCCTCGTCGAGGGAAGCGAAAGGCGCGCGCGCGTAACGCGAGTTTCGCTCCTCAACCACAGGCGGTTCGGCAGGGTCTGCAGCCCGAAAGGAGGTGCGGCACCCCTGTGATTCCGCCCCTGGCGAGGGCATCTACCGTACCTTGCAGACCATGAATGCAGAGTTGCAGAACACGGTCACGGTCTCTCCTTCCTTCACCACGACGTCACCGGACGACACAACGGGCGTTCCCGCATCGAACACCGCCTGGACCGTGTAGGAGCCAACCGGCACCGACCCAGCGCGGAACGTGCCCCCAGGACCGACCAGTCGAACCGTCGCAGCATCGCCCTGCAGTACCACGGTGCCGCGGCCGGCATCTGCAGCAGCCGGAGCTTCCGCGGCGGCTTCCGGAGCCGGTGGCGGTGGCGGTGGCGGTGGCGGTGGCGGCTCCGACTCCACCCGCTGGGGCGGCGCTGCCGGCACCGGTGTAGGCCCAGCGGTGGATTCTTCGGAGGCAGATGGAGATTCTGGAGCGGGCGTCGGCGCCGGCACTGGGACAGGATCTGGTGGGGGCAGATCATCAGACGGTGGCACCGGTACAGGAGTTGGCTCTGGCTCTGGCTCTGGCTCTGGCTCCAGCCCTGGGGCCGCAGCTTCAGGCGTCGCCTCCGGACGCTTCGCCGCCGAACGCGCATCGACCGGTTCCGATTCGCCCTCTCCGACCGCTTTCGCGCCTTGCAGGCCGTCTTCGATGCTGCTTCCGATGTCTCCCGAAGGCACGTAGTTCGATGGGCTCGCCGGCAGATTTCTGACCGGATTTCGGATCGACTGGATCAGGGGATTCGCAGCCATGATGGCGAGGATCAGACCTGATGCCAGCCCGACCGCCCACAGGAACGTGTTGCCACCAGGGTCGCGAGGCGGACGTGGATTTTCGTAGGAAGGAAGCGCCGGTCGTGGAGGACGACTCGGCACAATCGACGGAGCGACGGGCATCACGAGCGCGTCGGTCGGAGGCGGTAGCTCCACCTCAAGCTCTTCGTCTGCTGGGGCGCTTCCCCCCTGATCCTCCTCGAGCAACGGGAGGTGGGACCGCACCCGACCGGTGGTGGCCTCGATGGCATCCGTCTCGGAACCTTGAAATGCGAAGACATCCAGGCTGTCTTCGTGCACGGGCATGGTGATGCGAACAGGTTGACGTGGTTTTTGACGAGGTGCACGAGTGGAGCGCTCAGCGCCATCGTCCTCGCGGAACAAGTGCTCGGGCAGCTCGACATCACTCAGGTCATCCCGGCCCCAAGTCGACTGTCCGAGACCGCCACCCACCTGAATCCGGATGGTGCCTCCATCCGAGCCCGAATCTGCAGGCGCATCTCCCGTCACCACCAGGTGGTCTTCGTCCTCGTCTTCGACCAACTCGCCGGCCTCGAGTGTAAACGCGCTGCCGTCTTCTGTGTCGGTGATCTCGAACTCGTCAGACTCCAGCTCGCCAAGCTCGAGGGCGAAACCGGCATCAGCATCGGCTTCACGGGAGACCTCTGCCAGCCCCTGAAAGACCTCTGGGGCCTCAAGAGCAGCCTCGTCCAGGTCTTCGAATTCCACATCGGCCGCTTCGATGGCCTCCGTCAACATCTCCTCTGCTTCAGAGGCGGAAGTGCCATCCGCCACTCGGGGCAGCACCGCGGAGAGGTCGACCGAGCGCCGGTGTGAGTCCACCACAACAGACGCCACATGTGCCCGTGGGGTGGTTCGATGCTCGGCGTAAGGGTCGCTCGGCGGGTCCCACGCCACGGACGGTGGTGCATCTGTCGGCGCTTCTGCAGCACTTCCCGACCAGTCCAGACCCTCCGGGGGTGGAGCCGCCAGCAAGTCCTCCGAGTCGTCTTCCAATCCGACCACAGCCTCGATGGCATCGGCCTGTGCCGAACCAAGACGGGAGGCCACAACGGCGGGCCACTGGGCACCTGGGAGCGTGCGTGTGAGCTTCGCCAGCCAGCCGTAGACTTCTTCTCCTCGAGGACGCGCAGACGGGTCGTGAGACATTCCCCATGCAATCAGCTCACCGAGCGCAACCTCTCCCGAGCTGGCCAGCACCGAACCCGACACCTCTTCCACCACCGCTTCGTGCCAGCTGGCTTCCGAGGATGCATAGCTGGGCACCTTCGCCGTGATCATCCACGAGAGCAGCGCCATGAGGCTGTAGATGTCCGATGCGTGTGTGGCCGTACCATCACCAGCTTCTGGAGCGGCCCACGCGGTGGGATGGGGAAGCAGCATGCGCAGCGGGTCGGGTTGGAGAGCGGGGGCCCCGTGCTTCCACCCCACGTTGGCCACTCGAATGTCTCCGTTCTCCCCAACAATGATGTCGTCGGGGCCGAGATCTCCATGAACCAGTCCATACGGCCGCCGCTTCCGACGCGGCAGGCGGTCATACGCGGTGTGCAGGGCGTGTGCGATCTTCGACGCCAGCCCACACGCCACCCGCGGAGGCAGCGGCGTGTGTCCCACGATGTAGCGAAGCGGCACGCCATCCACGAGCACGCTGGCAAGGCAGATGCGACCATCGACCTCAACGAGTCCCTTGTCCCGCACCAGTAGAGGGCTGCGCAGACCCCCCACGCGCACCATACGCGCATCGAGGGCTTGAATTGTGGTCTCAAGGTCGAGTCGCTCATCAAGGGAGGTCACAGCATCGAAGCGTCCGCCCTTCGTCTCACACCGAGCCTTGCTCACAACGCCGAGCGGCCCCCGGTAGAGCGGTTCCATCGACGAATAGTTCCAGCTGCGGATACGCATCGAGACTCACCAGCTCCCAACGAACATTGCAGCGCCACCGGTTCCGACAGCCACGAGCCCGATACCCGCCGAGGTCCACCCGAGCGCATTGGTTCGACTGCGCAGGGCTTCGAGCTCACCGTCGGGGGTGGCGGGGTCCCAGAACTGGTTCGAAGCGCTCCGTGCCCCCAGATAGAGCCCACCAGCCACCGCTGCGGAACCGATAGATACCCACCGCAGGGTTCTGGCCACATTTTTTGGGTCGGGCCGCCTCGGTGCATCGGCTCCCGGCGCTTCGAACCC
>CAJWOS010000175.1 GCA_913044235.1 uncultured Pseudomonadota bacterium | reverse complement strand
CATCTGCAGACCGCCCGAGGCCTGTCGGTCACGAACGACGCCATCTGTCTGGTCTGGTCAGCGGTATGACAATCGCCCGAGGATCAGGCAATATACGCACACGGCATTGATCCTCTGGCCACCCAGTGTTGATGAACGACCTTCCGATCCCCTGGCACCTGCTTCCCGGTCCGCTGCTGCTCATCGACCTCGAGACAACAGGCGTCCGAGCACCATCGGATCGGATCGTGGAGCTCGCGGCTGTTCGTCATGCGCCGGGCGAGCCCTCCCGCGTACTACACACGTTGGTTGACCACGGCGGCCCGGTCGTGGGTGCTTCTCGGATTCACGGCATCAACCGACCGATGCTCGATGGGGCTCCCACGATCGACACGGTGCTTCCCATGCTCGAGACGCTGAGCCAGGGAGCCACGATGGTGGCCCACAACGCCAGCTTCGAGCACCGCTTTTTGTCTGCTGCGATGCACCGCTTTGGCGGCGCTTGGGGACTGCCACGCCTCTGCACCCTCGCCCTCGCACGCCGACTCCATCCCGAGCAGCGGCGCCGAGCGCGTGGCCACGGGTTGGGCAAGATGGCAAAACTCTATGAGATCCCCGTGGTGGCAGCCCACACCGCACTCGGTGATGTGCGCATGATGAGTGTGCTGCTCGGCCAGATGCTGCGAAGATTTGCCGACCACCCGCACCTCACAAAGTGGATTGACGAAAGCACTCGCACTTCTTCGATGGACTCCATCTGGCCTCCTGCCCAGCCCCTGGCTCGGCTGAAGCCCCGCTGGGCGAGCGTGCCGGCTCCCCAACGTTCCACACCCACGGAGCCCAAAACCGCCGCAGGATCTGCCTGAACACCACTCGTCACCCTGCGTCGTCGGAACCGTCCTTCGAAGACAGGCTCGACACGCGCAAGAGGGCCTCGACCGAAGCCGCAAGCGCCACTCGAGAAAACGGCTTCTTCAGCAACGCTTCCTGTTCAGTGTCCACGCCATGGCGCACCACGACGTCGCCTGTGTAGCCACTGATGAAGAGCACCGGCAGACCGGGATGGGACTCACGAACCCGATCCGCGAGTGCCCGACCATCGAGCCCAGGCATCACCACATCGGTCACGAGCGCGTCGAGCCGCTGGCCGGGGTGCTGCGCCCACCCCAAGGCCTCAAGCGGGTCACCGAAGTCGACCACCTTCAGGTGGAGCGCTCGGAGGGCTCCCGCCACCGTGCGCCGCAGCGCCGAGTTGTCGTCGACCACCAAGATGTACACCTCTCCGTCGCCCGTGGGTAGGTCTGGCACCATCGCCGCCTCCACGGGACCCTCCAGCAGTGCAACTCCCGGCAGACGCACCGTAAAAGTCGAACCCACACCCGGTGTCGTAGACACGTCGACCGTTCCGCCAAATTTCGTGACGATGTCGCGCACCGTGGCCAGACCGAGGCCTGTGCCCTGACCGGGGGCCTTGGACGTAACGAACGGCTCGAAGATGGTGGGCAGGATCTCTTCGGAGATGCCCTCACCAGTATCGGAGACCGTCAACGAGACCTGCGGCGGCTCTCCCGCCGCAGTTGCCTGCAGCTCGAGACGCCCACCGTTGCCCATGGCATCTGCCGCGTTCATCACAAGATTGAGGATGATCTGTTCCAGCTCGGCGAGCGTGCCCCGGACGGCAAGGCCGCTGTCGGCACGCACGGATAGCTCTACGTCTTCCGGTACCACCCGCCGGAGCATGGACTCCATCGCATCGAGGGTGGAGTCCACCGGAATGTCCGATGGTGGGGCCGAGTCTCGACGCCCCATCGACATCAGCTGCTCGATCAGGCGGGCGCCTCGCGCCGAGGCATCCAGGATCTCATCCAGCCCTTCCGCAAGCTCGGCGTCCACCACGGTTCCAGTGGATGGCTCGGTGTTGCCTTCCGCGATGAGCTCTGCATTCCCGATGATCGCCGCAAGCAGATTGTTCATGTCGTGCGCCACACCACCCGCGAGCCTCCCGAGGGACTCAATGCGCCGAGCTGACTCAAGCTGCCCACGCAGACGGCGCTCCGACTCCCTCGCTTCGAGCAGCTCCGAGAGGTCCACGACCGAAAACAGCCAGCGCTCTTCCCCGCCCTCCATGTGCCGCGTGGTGGCGATCCGTGCGGGGAATCGACTGCCGTTGGGGCGCCGACAGTCGATGCTGCGCCGCAGCGTGCCAGCGAGCCCGAGGTCTTGCATGCTCATCCCAACCAGCTGCTCCACGTTTGCCTGGAAGATTCGCTCCGACTCCGCGTTGGCATCCGTGCACAGCCCATCGCTGGAAAACAGCAGCAGCGCATGCCCCGCAGCCTCGAAAAGCTCCCGATACTGCCGCTCCTGCAGCCTCGCTCGCTCCTCGGCGATGCGCCGTTGGTCGATCTCCCCCTCCAGCTCACGGTTCCGCCCCCCCAGAATCCACAGGCGGACCGCCACCAGGACGGCGATGGCCAGGGAGAGAATTCCGAAGGTCATCAGCCAGAATCGACGGTTCTCGTACCACTGCATGGGGATCTGGAACGATGCCCTGCCGATGGGGCCATGCGCACCATCCAAGCCGACTGCGCGCACCTCGAAGAGATAAGCACCGGGTGTGAGACGAGCGTAGTTCACCGATGTGTTGGCGCGCGGACTGCTCCATGGCGTCTTCTCTCCCGCCATCCGGAGCCGATGTTGGTACCGATTCTGGCGATTTGCGCCCAGGGATGGCGCCGAGAACCGAACCTCCACACTGCGCCCCAGGCGCGCGGGAATGACCAGGGATTCGTTTGCCACCCGAAAGCTGGCTCCCCGCGCACGAATGTCGAGGATGCTCGCCTCGCCTGGAACTTCTTGCGCCAGCTCCGACGCCAGGGGAAACCGCACAAGGTCGCTCAGAGTGACCATCCAGAGATCACCATCCGGGTCCAGCCAGTGCGCCGGCCGGTTCCAACCGTTCGCTCCGCCCACTCCCACCCGCTCGGAAGCCACAACGCTTCGATCTCCCGCACGGACCGCGTCGAGGACCCCACTGCGAATGCGATGGAGCCCACGATTGCCATGCACCCAGACACCGCCCTGGCCGTCGGAGACCACCGACGAGAGAAACCCATCCGGCATCCCGGTCACTTCCGGACCCAGTCGGCCGACCTCTCCATCGGCCAACCACCCAAGGCCACCACCGTACGACACCATCCACAGCGTGCCATCCTCGCTCACGGTCATGTCGCGAATGGGACCGTATGGGAGGCCATCGGCCGGTCGATACCACTGCGGTTCCTGTCCGGGTCGAAGCGCAACGACACCATTGTCGCTGCCTACCATCACATCATCACCATCGAATTCGAACGACCAGAACAAGCCCAGGCCAGACGGCAATTCGAGCTGGGTGATGGTGCCATCCGGATCACGCCGAAACACCCTTGAGCGAGTGGTGGCAAACCACAGGCGATCCTGTGCATCCACCTGCAGCGCCGTGACGGTCTCTTTGGGTATCCAGTCGGTGTCTCCGAGGTCGACCGACAGCCACCCGTTGGACGTCTCGATGAGCACATCCTCGCTCCAACCGATGGCGAGCCTTCCCGTGGTGAAGACCCCCAGGCCACGAATACACTGTCCGGGAGCATCGATCAGGTGCGTGAGGTCCAACACCTCTTGCCGACCGGACCGCTGGAAGCGGGCCACTTGGGCACAGTCAAATGCAGCCCAGAGGTCGCTTTTCCGGCCCGTGATGGGCCCCAGCGAAATGAGAGCCTCAGACGGCGACACGGCGTAGCGCACAAACGCCTGCTCGGAGATTCGGACGAGCCCATCACCCACCGTGCCCACCCAAATCTGCCCCGATGGGTCGAGCATGATCGATCGAGGGACCGAATCGAGCTCATAGAGAGTGCTTTCAGGAACCACATCGCGAGCGAACGCGTCGATGGCATCGCTCCACAGCCCAAGGTCATAGACTCCGTCGTGCGCCGGAAGCCAGATATGCCCCCGCATGTCTGCGATGGGCGCAACGCCCCAGGTGCCTTTCTTCGTCCACGGTGTACGGGTGGGCTGCGGCTGGCCTCGCTCCCAGATCCACAAGCCATAGAGGGTCTGAATCCAGAGATTCCCGCCCGGATCCACACCGAGCCCGTAGACCGAAGTACCCAATGAATGGGTTGTCTTCTTTCCGTCCGCAGCCAACCGGATCACCTGATCCTCGGTAGCCACCACCCATGTGTGGTCTTGCCAGTGGATGCAGTCCAGCGAGGACTCGTCGGTCAGCATTTCCATGGCTCCGCCCGCTCCACGGTGCCACACCCCCTGGTTGGTGATGATGAAGATCCCTCCCGACCCGTCGCTCCGGAGTTGACGGACCATCCGGCTCTCGAGCGCCTCGGGCAGTGCCTCCTCGGTGAACGTCGTGCCGTCGAACCACCACAACCCTTCACCGACGAAGGAAACCCAGAGGCCGCCATCGACAGACACCACCGCCGACACGCGCGCCAAGCGCCCCTGCTGTTCGGGCGGAAGGTGCACGGGCTCCACCCCATGTCCATCAAAGCGATGCAGTCCTCCGAACGTGCCGACCCAAAGATCGCCATCTGCATCGATGGCCGTGGAAGAGACCGTGGCCTGACGAAAGCCAGCATCCGGACCCCAGCGGTCGACCTGCGCAGTGGTGATCGATGGCATCACCGACTCTTCTGCACGCGCGACAGAAGACCCCGCCACCGCGCTCAGAATCGCGATGAACAGGGTCGTCATACATGCAGAAGCCCCCATCGGAGGCCGCGGAAGGCAGTCTCCAAAGCGAAACGGGAGCACACGATGTCGTTTTACTCGAGCCATCCGGGATGGATCCATCAAGGTGCACCGGCATCCGGCGCGCCGCTCGGCGCTCCGAACCACTCGCAATGGTTACTCAATTCGCAGCGAACCGTCGATGATCGGCAGATTGCCCGCGGCCCGTCCCAAAGCCCCCCCCCTCCGAAGGAGACCCGGCAGGAACAGCAGCCGAGATTGGCGGCCAGACCGCTTCGACCAGGAACCCACAAGCCGTCCTGCGATCACCCTCGTAGATCGAGCAGATGAAACACCAGCTCACCGGTGCCAAACTGCCCGCCCCCTCGAAGCGTCGCGAGACCAGCCGGCAATCCGTAGCGCTTGGCTTCCGCCGCTGACCACCCGGCCGGGAGTCCTGCGATCCGCTGATTGTGTTCGGCCACTGCCTGCGCCAGCACATCGAGCACGGGTTGAGGTGCCGACTGGCCACCTGTGGTGTGGGCACTGGCAAGACGCAGGCTGCCTCGCAAGCCCGACGGCTGAATCCAGCTCACGGTCGGAACGTCGAGCGGGACGCCCGCAAACACGAGCCAGCCACAGTGTGCCGCGGTCTTCCAAATTTCTGGATCGCACCCGAGATTGGCGGCCAGACCGGCCACTTCCGCGACCGACCGAGCCGGTTCTCCCCAAGGTCCCGCCAGCTCCAGACACGCAAAACCGACGGGTACCGGTTGCCGACGCTCCACCAGGAGCCGTGCGACATGGCCCAAGCTCCTCAGCCGCGGCAGCTTCGATCCTCCATGGCGTTCGGATGACTCCAGCGCTGCAAACACGGTCTCCACGGCCTCCGCGGTACGCGGGCTCAACGAGACGGACTCCACCTCCGACAGAAGCGTGGGTGTGAGCTTCGCGTGCAGCCCCGCTCGAGCCGCACCATCGATCAACACCGCATGGGCCGGTCGGATGCGATGCACCCTCGCGAGAAGCCGATCCAAGCTCGGTCCGATGGAGTGAATTCGCTCAAGCGCTCGCAAGGCGCGCAGCGACCACCCATCCTCTTGCATCCGGTGCACCTGCCCACGGATGCCATCGAGCGCAACGATACCGAGCCACTCCAGCAGAGCATCCAGCTGGGCGGAGAGCGCTTCGGTCTGGATCACTCCTGGCAACCGCTGGAGGGCCTCTTCACTCGACCATGCTCGCTTCAGCACCGGTCCAACCAGAAATGGATACCGCGTGAGAACAGGCGCAAGTCGGGGCACCTGACTCAGCAGCCAGATTCCCGGCATCCCCCGAAGCGCGTCTACCGCTGCACAGGTCTCTCGGAGCGATTCCGGAAGCGACCGCAGGAAGTGATCCTGGGCTCGCCGCACAGCACCAGACACGCTCGGATCGTGCTCATCGAACCAAGCATCCATCCACAGAAACGGGGCGCGATTCGCTGGAGTCTCCGGACCGTCGAGACGGAGCGGCAAGCCGGCGTGGAGCGTCCAACGTCCTTCCCGAGTTTCGAATATCACTGCATTTTTGGCATCATCCCACCACAGTTTCGAGTGCGCGCCCGGCGCAGGTCTCGGCAACCCTTCCGACGGACGCCAGATCGGTGGGTCTCGAAACACCTGGAAATGGTGTACCCAGTGGACCGGCGGCAGGCCCCGGAGAGGGCGTATCTCTGATGGGTCCTTCCGCTTCGCAGGCGGTGGAAAGGCTGTCCTGGCCTCGCCCAGACGATTCCCAAGCTGTTCGAGCGCGTCGAGCCGCTTCCAGTACGCCGGCACACAGCGCCTGGGAGTCGATACCGGAGGGGTGGAGCCCGTGGCGTCCGCGCTGCGGGCCACCTCGTCGACCGCCGCCGTGATCCAGTCTCGGAACACGGGTTCCAGAGCGGCATTCCGAGGACCGAGCGCATCCATCACCTCGTAGGGCCCGTTCGGTTCCTTTTGGGCAACCCAGACGGTGGCGTGCGCAGATCCGCGACGCACGGCGTACCCGAACCCCCGACCGTTGACGGTCTGCCGCCACCAGGAATTGTCTCCGATGCAAGACCCCATCTCGAGCCCTTCCGCCCGCAGATCCACCCGTCGCAGCAGGGCGGTGAACGCCGGTCCCGGATCGATCGGCGCAGCTTCCACCGAGGCCTTCAGCGGCACATCCTCCTGGCGCAACAAGGCACAGAGAACCTCCCGCAGTGAGGTCCATCGCCGCTCGATGGAGGTCTGACGAAACACATCCAGCACCACGATGATCGCTGCTGCAAGGGCGTCCGGGTCATCGTCAAATGCGAGCTCTTCGAGGACCGGTGCTGTGATCAGGTATTCCATCCCATGCGCATGCGCGTGGCTGCAGACCTTCACCTGCTGGCGCACCACTCGGCGGAGGTGCCACCAGATCTTCGGGGTTCGTTCGTAGAGCTGGTCGAGCTGTTCAAGCTCCGCGGCACTCCACACCTCCCGGTGCCGAATGCGCTCGATCATCCGCCGATACGCTCTTCCCGATGGCCCGCGACCGGTGTGCGCGGTCATGCGTTGCCTCCCATTCGCGGAGTCCCGTGAGAGCGAACGACCCAACCAGCCCGCCCCAAATCCGAGACGTGTGACTCTACGACGCCGATTGCCGCCCGGCAAATCCGGTCTCCGGTTCGGGGGCTGGGACGCGCCACCGATCGATCCGAGATTCCCATGAACACTTTTCTTTGGACGGCTGAATTCCAGTCCCATCCTGCTTCCAACCCACGCACCATTCGTTGCTTCCATCCCAAATTCACGCGGTCTGATTCTCGCGCCACCCCTCTGACGCGACTGGACCGCTGCTGCGGACACGCATGGGTCCACTCTTCCCAGATTGCGCTCTTCCAACCCCGACAGCAACAGCGTGAGTCGGCCACTCGCGACACGATACGAGACCGCTGTCTTCTCCACCTGCGATCGTCGAGGCTCCCCGGTTGCGCTCCGCCCCGCCCACCCACCAGACCGCTCGAAAGGCCCTGTGCGATGCCACGCGGAGCCTCCGGTCCGACCTCCTGAGCACGCTGCCGCCGTCGCAAGCCGGCGTGGCAGCTGCGGAGCGACTCATCCTGAGACTGGCGGTCTTGCAGTACATCGAAGCCTGCGGTCTCTCCGCACAAGCCCATCAACGGCTCGGGACCGCCGGCCGCAGTCGGCTCGAGATCCTGTCTCTGCTGGGGGAGCCGCCCCCCAAGCCCAGCATCGCACTGGCTCACATGCTGCCCGGTCTGTTCGGCCCTGACCCGGTGCTCGACTCGTTGTCGGTCTCTTCCCAGACGCTTCGCCATGCGCTCAACGCCTTCGAACACCCCACCTTGCGCGACTGCTGGGCAGACGATCTCACACCCGGCTGGGTCTTCCAGTTCTTGAACGACCCGGCGCGTGAACGGCTCGATGAAAAGATCAACCAGGGCGGGAAGATCGGGCTGCACGAAGTCGCTCGCAAGACCCAGATGTTTACCGAGCGCTACCTCATCCACCGGACGCTTCACAACAGCTTGGGACCGCTCTGGCTCGCCATCTGCGCCCGAAATGACTGGACTGCGGATGTGGTCGCGAGCGGCACACTCGACCATCTCGCGGTTCGTCGGTCTGAGTGGCGCACCCAACGGGCCGCGGGTCGCATCTCATCGACTGCACTCATGCCCCTGCACACCCCACTGGAGCACGCCTGGTCCGACTTCATCCCTCCACCAGGCATCCGCGACCCGGATCCGTCCACCCCGACCTCCATCCGCGCGCTGAAGCTCATCGATCCCGCAGTGGGTACCGGTCACTTCCTGATCGTGGCCTTCGACCTCCTCCTTGCGCTTCATGAAGAGGAGGCTCGCCATCGTGGTCGTACCGGCGTCTCGCCCTGGACCCCTCGCGACATCGTGGAGCGGATCCTGAGCCACAACCTGCACGGGATCGACCTCGACCCTTCCGCAGTCCAGATGGCCGCCACGATGCTCTGGCTCAAGGCACTGCAGGTGGCCCCCGACGCCGAACCAACGCGGATGAATCTCGTGGCGACCGACCACAAGACGCTGCATTTGCCTGACCCCAACACGCATTCCGCAGCTCCCACGTCGAACGTCGTGGCTGCGACGCACCGCCGCTCTGAAGCTCCGGGGATTGCCCACGCTCTGGCGCAAGCGGCCAATCTGGGTTCCCTGGTTCAGGTCGACGCGCTCGCCACCCAACCCCTGCCTGAGGATGCATTCTCCGGTCCGGTCGACGATCTCGGGGTTCGACTGCGCGGCGACCAGCCCAGAGCCACCCCGCGACTCCTCTCCCTGCTGCGGTCGGGTCAGTACGACCTCGTGGTCACGAATCCTCCCTATCAGGGCACCAAGAGGCTCGAACACAGCGACGTTATTGTAGAGCAGTATCCCGAAGGCAGCGCCGACCTTTACGCCGCGTTCCTGCTCCGCGGCCTGTAGCTCGCACGGGTCGGAGGGATCTCCGCCCAGCTCACCATGCGCAGCTGGCTGTTCACCAAGCAATTCTCCCGGCTCCGAGAACGACTTCTCACCCACCATCAGCTTCTGGCACTCGGTGATTTTGAGCATGGAGCCTTCGAGCAGCTCGGTGGAATGGTGGTGAGTGTCTGTGCCAGTGTCTTTCGACGCGACCGCCCGCCCACCACAGCGATAGCCCTTCGCCCCTCTCCGCCGTCCATCTCGAAGGGGGTCTCCCGCACAGCCGCAAAACGAGCGGCGATCCGCTGTCAGACCGGCCTGCATACCTTTCATCCCACCCGACTCCAGGCGATTCCAGAGTGGCCACTTGTGTACTGGTGGAGTGACGAAACACTGGAACGATATGCCCAAAGCCCCAAACTGGCCGACGCCTACGAGGTGCGACAGGGAATGGCCACGGGCGACAACCACCGGTTCCTGCGTCGTCCCTGGGAGCTGTCCAGACGGGAGCTCTGGTATGTGCCGGTCGACAGCTCGGCGCTGCCTTCTACCGACACGCAGTGGGTTCCCTACGTGAAGGGTGCGGCGGGCAAGACCTGGTTCGAGCCCCTCGACCACGTGGTGAGATGGGGGCTCGGGGCCCTGGAGATCAAGACCCACACCCGAAACGGGCGCCAAGCTTCACGTCCGCAGAACGAGCGATTCTATTTTCGGCCTGGGGTTTGCTACTCCACCATTGGTGCCCGCTTCTCGGCTCGCCTCCGGCGATACCGGAGCGTGTTCGACGTGTCGGGTTCCTCCGTGTTTGCGAGCGACCCCGCTCAGCTGTGTTGCATGTTGAACCGGTCTGCCGTGGGGGAGGTCCTCGCCTCGCTAAACCCCACAGTCAACTTCCAGGTGGGCGACCTCAAGCGGGTACCCCTCATCCCCATGCAGGGTGCATCGGACATCATCGCCACGCTGCACCACGCGTTCGCGGTCCACGAGTCCCACCGCGAGACCTCCGTGACCTTTCGACGCCCCGGCCCCTCGCCCTGGCGATACGCCCAGGAATGGGCACGCACGGCGGTGGACCGGCCCCCGCACGCACCCCTTCCGCCATACATCGAGCAGCTGGATTCTGAGTCTTCTGCCGACCACCTGTCATTTGCATTCGGACGCGCCTTGGGCCGGTTCGAGCCAGCAGCGAGCCCCGCAGATGCCGTCCTGCCCCACGGGCTGTTGCTGCTCGACCGCACCCAGTCCACACCAGATGCAGGCGACGATCTGGGCCATCCGGGCTGTGCCGCACTGCACCGCGTCTGGGCCCATCACCGCAACACTCTGGGCACGGAACGCATCACTCTGAGGGACTACCTCGCGCTCGAATTCTTCTCAAAAGTACACGAGCCCATGTACGAGCGCCGACCGATCTACTGGCCCCTCTCGTCGGCACACCGAACCTTCGTGGCCTGGATTCACATCCACCGCTTCGACGCGCACACTGTTCCCACGCTGCTTCGAAGGCTTCACGAGGTCCGGACCCGGTTGGAGCAATCGACCCCTCCGTCCGATTCGGAACGATCCCTCCGGTCACCACGCACACGGACACCCCACGCTGAGCTGCGCTCGTTCATCGACCAGATCGAGCAGTGTGCACAGCGCGGGCCACCACCCACGAGCCCCGATCCGCAGCGTTGTGTCCCCCGAGCGCGCGACCGCGAATTCGAGCTGCATCTCGATGACGGTGTGCGCATCAACAGCGCCACCCTCTGGCCACTGCTCCTCCCCCAGTGGAAGGCACCCCGCACCTGGTGGACCGAGCTGGCCTCGCCCCGCACCCGTCGGGACTGGTCGCACGCTGCACGCCGCTACTGGCCACAGCGCGTGGAAGACCACTGCGCGAAGGAGCCAAGCCTCAGCGTGCGGCATGGCTGTTTCTGGCGCTACCACCCCGCACGTGCCTGGGCGTGTGAGCTGCGTCTGCAGGCAGAATTCGGCCGAGCGGTGCGCATCGAGGAGTCACCCCACACCCATGCAGACGGCTCCACAAGCTCGGACCACGCGACGCTGAGGGCTCGCTACCTGGCAGCACATCCCGAAGAGGCCCTCGCCGCGGTCGAGCGCGAAGTGCACCGTCGAGTGGCGCAGGGCACACATGCAAGCTCTGTCCACGCATTCCGCCTCTACGAAGCGACCCTCGCGAGAGACCATCCAGAGGCAGTCCGCCGGCTCGAGGCCCGAATCTCAGAACGGTACGGGGTTGCCTTCCAAGTCCACACACCCGATGGGCATGGCGGCCCAGTCTGAGACCACACCATACAGCCGCGACGCAGCCTGAAGCCCGCGCTTCAACGCGCCGCGGGCGCAAACAGCGGGTTTGCTCGAGGCCGCGCTTCACCTTCGGCAAGCACGCCCAGGATCCGACCCGCCATGGCGGTTCCGGACCGCCAAGCCGCCGACAGGTCTCGGCCCACCATCCAGTCTCCGCACGCGCCGAGCCCCAGGGAGCGGTCAAAGAGGCACTCACTGGAGAGCGACGCCGGCGCCAGCGCCCGGGCAGCCGACCACCGACGGGACCACACGAGTGCAGGCGCTTGGGTGGTCTGGAGCAAGCGACGCACCTCGTCGACAACACGAGACTCCAGCAGGTCGGGTTCTCCCGGGTCGGCGGTCTGTGCCACCCAGACCTCGCCGGGTGTGCGTCCGGGCTTGCTGCTGTCTCGAGCCAGCCAGCCCACCAGACCCGTCGATGCTTTCAGCGCGTCGAATGGCGCGGCGAGGGAGCCCGTGAACATCATGCCCACCGAGAGTCCAGGCACCATCGTCACCTCCTGGGCCACCGACGCCAGATCGGGTGCTGCGGCGAGAAGCGGGAGAGCCTGCGGGGCGGGTAGCGCTACCACCACGAGGTCGGCATGCCCCAGTGAATCTCCGTTCTGGTCGAGGATACGCCAGCCACCGGAGACCCGGTTTAGCTGCGCGACCGGCCTTCCGGTGCGTACAGTGGTGTCGGTGGCCAAGTGTCGAGCCAGCTCCGCGAGGTCTGGCACGCCCACCAGCCGGGGCCGCCGGGGAGCTTCAGGCACCACCGCTCCATCGTGGATGCATGCAAATCGGCCTTGCCACTCCGCTGCCCGGCCAGCATGCACGAGACCGTCGAGCCAGCGCTGCATCGAGGGGGTTCGAGCACTCACATACTGCACCCCCATGTCCACCGATCGCTGGGTGCCCGGCACATGGTCGGTCGACAGCCGACCCCCCGCCCGGTCGGCCTGTTCAAACACCGTGACCGACAGGCCATGGTCCGAGAGAACCCGAGCACAGCACAGTCCCGCCACACCGCCGCCGATCACGGCCACCGAAGGCTGCGTAGCGAAGAGAGGTCGGGTGGCACGGTCGATGTAGCGCTGCAGTGGAATGCGCGAAGCATGGTGAGCCGTGTCACGACCGCGAACGAGTCCGGTCACAGGACGGGCAGGCGAAAATGGGCGGTCGAACAACCCCAGAC
>CAJWOS010000174.1 GCA_913044235.1 uncultured Pseudomonadota bacterium | reverse complement strand
CGCCACGGCGAGACGAATTTCAACGCCGAGGGCCGCATCCAGGGCACGCTCGACACGTCCGTGCTGACGGCCCGCGGCGTGAGACAAGCGGAGGAGCTGGGCTGCTACATCGCTGAAGAAGAGTTAGCAAGGATATCCAAGGTCTGGGTGTCGCCCATGACGCGCGCGCGGCAGACGCTCGCGTGCATCGAGGCGGCCTGCGGCACGTTGCCCGAGGCCCTGATAAGAGATGATCTGCGAGAGATCGAATTGCATACCTGGGAGGGCAAGATGCGCGGCACCCGCGAAGCATATGTGGTCCCCCACGACGATCCACTTGAGCTGTTGCCCGCGACCACCATCGAAGCCCGGCTCGGCGACGCGATCAAGCCGTTCCCGCTACGCGCAGAAGCCGCCGAGCACACCGGGCGCAACAAGGTGCTCAGTCGGGTCAGAGTCGGTGGCCGCTCTGTGAGCCTCTACATGTCGGTCGTGCCCCTGCCTCACGAAGACAGCATCGGCATCGCGGGCTACGACGACGAGGTTCAGGCTGAACTGGAAGCGCTGGGCTACCTCGAACACTGAGCCCCGCCTTACAGGTCGTCCCTTGCACGCTGCATCAGAGGTGCCACTCCCGCCGCCGTAAGAAGGCCATGCAGCTCCGCCAAGCGAGTCGGATCGAGCAGCAGTCGGGTGTCCGAGATGACCGCCAACACGAATTCGTCGAGCGGAACCACCGCACGGATCTCATCGAGGACACCGGGCTCGCGTACAGACAGGACCGTGACGTCTCGGTGCACCACCTGCTGGGCCCAGCGGTCTCGACGACTCTGCGTCATCCGTTCTTCTCATCGCGCGTTTCGATGGTGTACCGGTAGCCCTGTTCAGCGAGAAACCGCTGGCGACGCTCCGCAAACTTCTGCTCCACCGACTCCCGTGTGACCACCGTATAGAACCAAGCCCGGTTGTCGGCCTCCTTGGGACGCAGCACGCGCCCCAGTCGCTGTGCCTCCTCCTGTCGGCTGCCCCAGCTTCCACTCACCTGAATGGCCACGCTCGCGTCGGGGAGATCCACACTGAAGTTCCCCACACGGGAGATCACAAGGGTTCGCACCGCACCGCTTCGATACGCAGCAAAGAGCCGATCCCGATCAGCCTGCCGGGTCTCGCCAGTGATGAGAGGCGCTCCAAGCCGGTCGGAGAGCGCGCGGAGCTGGTCGAGGTACATCCCAAGGACCAGCACCCGCTCGCCCGCGTGTCGTCGCATGATTTCTTCGACAACATTCTGCTTCTCGGGAATGGTGCTGGCCAGTCGGTACCGCTCACGGTCGTCGGCACCCGCATATTCCAGTCGCTCGGCACGGTTCATTGCCACCCGCACCTCGACACACTCGGCCTCAGCAATCCATCCAGAATGTTCAAGCTCCCGCCAGGGCACATCAAACCGCTTCGGGCCGATCAGAGCAAATACGTCCCCTTGCCGACCGTCCTCACGAACCAGGGTGGCCGTCAGTCCGAGTCGTCTGCGGGCCTGGATGCTCGCCACCGCTCGAAAGACGGGTGCCGGTAGGAGATGCACCTCGTCATAGATCACCAGCCCCCAGTTCTCGGCATCGAACAGGCCAAAGTGGGTAAACGGCCCCCCTTTCGTTTTTCGATGGGTGAGCATCTGGTACGTGCTCAGGGTGACCGCTCCAACCTCCTTGCGGCTACCCGAGTATTCTCGAACCTCTTCTTCAGTGAGCGTGGTGCGCTCGAGGATTTCATTTCGCCACTGACGCAGCGCGGTGGTGTTCGTGCACAGGATCAACGTGCGCATGCCAAGCTGCGCGAGAACAGAGAGCCCCACGATGGTCTTTCCCGCACCGCAGGGAAGAACCACCACACCCGAACCCCCATCGACACCAACCGGTCCTTCTATCACCGGACCACCGAGAAAGGCATCCACGGCGTCGGTCTGGTAGCGACGCAGGTCCCATGTGCGTCCTCGTCGGTCTGGCGACCGCAAGCTCACCTCAAGTGCCGTACCGTCGACAAAGCCGGCGAGGTCCTGCACCGGATGGCCCACGCGCAGTAGAGCCTGCTTGATCTCCCCCCGCTGCATCACCGGTACGCGATAGCGTCGCGCATCGACTCGCTTGCCCAACAGTCGTGCTACCCCTCGACTGCCGCGGACTTCCTTCATTCGGACCGGAGTGTCGGCTTCCAACACGAGGCTGTCCTCGGTGTCACCCGGCAACAATCGCAAGCGCCCGTAGCGCCCCATCATGTCTTCGATGTACACCGGAATGGCCGGAGGCAGCGGATACTTCGCATATCGCTCAAGGTCCGAGACCACCTGCGCCATCGTCAGGCCGGACGAGGCCCCATTCCACAATGACAGGTCGGAGAGGCGATACGTGTGGATGTATTCCGGACTCTTCACGAGCTCAGCAAACCGCGAGAGCGCGTTTCGTGCGGCTTCGAACTTCGGTCCAGCCGTTTCCAAGAGGATGGAACGGTCGGACTGAACGATAATTGGATTGTCCGGCACGTAGTGCATGTCCGCAGTCGACCCTGGTTCGCACGCCAACACCATACCCCTTCGTCCTCGACGACGGGCTTGACTTGTCCCCCAGAGCACGAACACCCGGGCCTCTCGACCCAGGTGCACGCATGACCACCATCACACTACTTGTGGCGGTAGGTGATCCGTCCTTTCTTGAGGTCGTACGGACTTACTTCGACCGTGACGCGGTCGCCGAGCACAACCTTGATGCGGTAACGCCGGAGTTTGCCCGAAAGGTGGGCCTGAACCGTCATGGATTCGCCCTCGGCTTCGGGCTGTGTCTCCACAAGAAACTTCCCGCCTGGGTACACATCCACTACTTTCCCTTCGAGCGGGATCAAATCATCGCTGGACAAGCTTTCCTCCTGAGAGCCCGCCGATTAACGGTTGTGCAGCGTGGCGACCAGCAAGTCCAGAACGGCATTCCGCTGCGACCATCCATCGGCGGCGTTTCAGGGCTCGGGATGTCACCCGTCTGTCATACAGATCTTGGGCAGATCGCATGGTCGCGTTGTTTTTCGGCTCACTCCGGAGCCGATGAAGCGACAGCCAACGGGTCCGTCGCTGAGCCCCTGGGAGCATTTCTCGACCGCCGATAGCGCGCAATGGCCTGGGTGAGCTCCGCACCACCGAGCACGATCATGGCCGAGTAGTACATCCACAGCAGCAGCATCACCAAGGAGCCCGACGCACCGTAGGCGGATGTGGCCGACGTGCGGCCGAGGTACACCGCGATGCCATGCTTTCCGAGCGTAAACAACACACTGGTGACCAGCCCCCCCAACATCACATTGGTCCAGCTCTCTTTGCGAGCCGGCACAAATCGGTAGACCGCTCCAAATGCCATTGTGAGTACCACCAGGTTGGTTCCCTGATGGCTGAGAACCGCGATCTGCGACGGGAACGCATAGTGCTCGGCGAGATGTTCAGCGAGCCCCTGCAGCGAGGCTCCGACCGTGACGCTGAGCACCACGAACATCCCGATCGACAACACGAGCCCAAAGGACAGGAGCTTACGGAGCACTGCTCCCAGTACTCCCTTGCCCACCATCGGATCGACTTCCCAGATCGTGTTCAGTGCACCCTGGAAATGATCAAACGTTCGGGTGGCCGCAAGCGCGATGGTGCCCATGCCGATCACGGCCGTGAACGCCTGAGCACGCGGCCGGTCTGCATTGGCCACCAGCTCCATGATGGTTGCCGCAGCCTCTGGCCCTGCGGTGTCCACCAGCCAGTCCGACAAGTGGGTGTGGACCACCGCCTCACCGAGAAAAGCACCGAAGATGGCTGTGACGACCATCAAGATGGGAGCCAGCGAAAACAGCGTGTAGAACGACAGCGATGCCGCCAGACGTTCGCTGCCATGCCGTGACCATGCTCCGGCTGCGTCCCGAACGACCGAGACGACCGGCAGGATGGGAGGAGGAATTCGCAGCATGGTGCTTTTCTCGGTGATGCAGACGATGGGGTGGTGCCCCCGGTGCGCTGCTCAGTGATTGAATTCGTGAATGACCACGCCACCGCGGAGCTTTGGCTCGAACCACGTGGACTTGGGTGGCATGAGCCGGTCAGCGTCGGCCACATCGAAGAGTTGATCCATGCCCGTGGGAAAGCAGTGGAACGCGACCGCAGCGTTTCCGCTGTCTACCGCCGCTTCCAGCGCTGCCGCGCCACGGATGCCGCCCACAAACTGAATGCGCTCGTCGCGTCGTGGGTCCGAGATGCCGAGGAGGGGCTCGAGGATGCGTTCCTGAAGTACTGCCACATCCAGTCGCCCCACCGGGTCGTTCGCCGGCACGACGCCAGCCCTCGGCTTGAGGCCGTACCAGCGCTTGCCGAGCCGCATTGTAAAGGTGCCACGCTCGCCGGGCTCCGGCGCAACATCAGGAGTGATCTCGAAGTTCCGCTCCACCCCTGCAAGGAAGCGGTCTGCCGAGTGGCCATTCAGATCACGCACCACACGGTTGTATGCAAGCACTTGCAGCTCCGAATCCGGAAAGAGGCCCGCAAGGAACCCATCACTGCCATCAACCCCACCCCGCGAGGCACAGACTCGACTGGCCGCCGCCGAGCGGTGGTGTCCATCCGCCACGTAGAGCGCATCGAGCTGCGCGAAAGTGGACTGGAGCGCCTGAATGTCGGCTGGCGCATCGATCACCGTGAGCGCATGAGACACCCCATCCGAGGTCTCTACGCTCCATGAAGGCTCGAGCCGTTCGGCAAGGCGCTGGAGCAGTTCTCGACACGCCTGGGCTTCCGCGTCGCGCCAGGCCAGAAATACGAGACCGGTCTGGGCGCCCAATGCCTCGATGTGATCGACCCGGTCTTGTTCCTTCTTTGGCCGCGTCAGCTCATGCTTTTTGATTGTGGCTGCATCGTATTCAGCGACGGAAGCCAGAGCCATCAGGCCGGTCTGTGTACGCCCTCGCCAAGTCTGTCGATAGAGGTAGAAGCACGGCGTGGCGTCCTGCTGTAGCAGTCCTTCACGCTTCATGGCCGTGAGCTCCGAGCGAGCACGCTGATACGCCACCTCACCATGCTGCGACACCACGTCGTCGAGAAGAGCGTCGCTTCGAGTCACCCGCAGAAAACTCCGCGGTTCTGCTGCGACCATCGCTCGAGCTTCGGCACGGTTCATGACGTCGTAGGGCAACGCGATGATTCGGTTTGCCAGAGCATCAACGGGGCGAACCCCTCGAAAAGGACGAACAATAGCCATGGTCTCTCCGCCAGGTTTGCAGGCCCTCTGCGAGAGGTAGCCCTGCTGGCGCCCTGCTGTATCGCGGGCTCGAGTCCCCCGAAACCGGCTTTTCGACTGTACGCGAGCACGGTCCCAGTTCAGATCCCCACGCGCCGACAACACACAACCGTTCAGAGGAGGCATCCGCCATCCATGCGCCATGACGGGTGGTTACGCCATCGTGCAGTCGCCCACGAACGCCGGGCAGAGGAACGCACTCATGGCACAAATCGGAGACTTCTTCGCACGACTGGTGAGTGCTGGAGGCACACGAGGCCTCTCGGGCGACGCCGACCGCGTATTGCCATCGGAGCCGGTCTTCGCGTTCTTCAACGACCGGTTGCGAAAGCATCACACCGCCGAAGACTTCGTCGCCTCTCCCTCGCTGCTCTGGGCCACCCAGACCTTTCTCTCCCGACGAGGCGGACTGGAGGCTCATCTCCGAGCCGAGCGGGGCGATGGAGTGGCCGGTTTTTCCGACATCCTGGTGGTGATCAACCGCCATGACTGGCGACGCTCCTTGCGCCTCCTCGCCGAACCCTGGGCTGCGGCTGCAGCGCACCGGCTGCGCACCCAATTCCAGCAGTATTGTGAGGCACAGGACTTCCATCGCCTGTTCCCACAGCGGCCCATGGGCGTGCGCATCGTGCAGGATGGCGGACTGGAAATGGGCGGGGAGTCGCTGGGGCTTGGCCGGGGTGAATTCGTCACCGGCCTGCTGCCCAACTTCTATGCGGGAGCGCACGCGACCTCTCGTCCGGTCGTGGCCTTCCACCTGAACATTCCGGGCGAATGGACGGGCTACCGCGAGGTAGGCCGACTGTATTCCGACCAAGTGCTGTTCACTCTGGGCAGCCACTGGCTCGAAAACTTCCAACACCCGCGACTTCAGCTCCCTGCCTTGTACCGACTCCAGCAGTTTTCAGATGGTTCGTTCATTCATGTGGTCAACCCTGAAGCCATCGGCGATGTACTGATCAAGGAACATGAAAGCAACGGAGCCACAGTGCTCACCCTCCAGCATGTCTCGGGGGTCGCGCTCGCACACCTCGTGCTGGCGATGCTCGATGAAAGCAGCATGCCTGTGGTGCCAGGAGCCGGCGGCTGGACTGGAGCCTCCATTTCTGGCGAACCAAAGAAGGACGAGCAAGCGGAGCAAGACGACCAAGAGCATCCAAACACCGACCGCGCTGCACCGGTCGTCCCCGACACCTTTCACCAAAGTCGCACCGTTGTGCCTGCAGAGGTCGGTGCACGGCTGCTGACGCTCCGCGAACGGGGCGTGCTCCTGCAGCGGGTGCACTTCGCACGCTTCATGTCTGGGTACGACGTCTTCATCGGCCCCAGGGGTGAGATCGGCACCGCGCTCGAGGCCCCCTCCGCCACTCTACAGGTCCGGCGCCGCTCGGTCGCAGTCGTCGCCCATGTACCCGAGGTGCACCTCGATACCGGCCCGTTGGTGCCCGGACGCCCCACGCGCCTGTCGGGAAGCGCCGTCCTGCGCGTAGGTGGAACACAACTCGAGCTCGTCGATCTCTCCGCGGTCGACATCCCACAGTGGCCCTATTTGCTCGAAATCCGCAGGCGTGGCAACTCTTCCCATCTCGTCTTTGGGCGCAACCACAAAATGGGGCGCGACCCTCGATGTTCCGTCCGTCTCCCAGACGAACCGCACAACGGCAACATCATCTGGCACCCCGAAGTCGAGAGCAGCCAGTCCATCCGGAGCCGCAACGGAGAGATCCCCAAGTCCCGCTTCTACATCGACTCCATCATGGTGGCCTCGGAACATGCAGAGCTCGACCTGACCGACACCCCACTGCTGCGCGGGCGAGCGCGAGACTGCTTTACATTTGTCCGCCGCGCCGATGAAGTCCTGACCATCACGCCCCAACGAACTACAACGGGTCGACGTGAAGTCTTGCTGCAGCCTCAGGATGAGCTCCTGATCGGCAACTGCGTGTTCCAAATTGGATGGTCGGATGGTGATGATGGTCCGGAGGACCACGAGCGCGAGATGCTGACCGCCGACCTCCTGGCGAGTGTTGTGGACGAAATTCAGACCGAAGATCCAGCTGCGGGAGGTGACGACCTTCCGTCACTCTCGAAACCATCCTCAGCCCCCTCCCAGCCCGGGTCGACCTCGATCCTCGAGCCACCACAAACCACCGAACCATCGTCCGCGTCACAGACCGACGACCCGCCATCTACTCGGCCAGCAGCCCCACCCATGATGATGCGGACGGAGCCGCCGCCCCCCGAGAGCACAACGCCGACGCGACCCCTCCCCACGCCTGCACCGCCCATGATGCTCCACACGGAGCCGCCGCAGGAGGCGAGCACATGTCCACCTCTGGAGCACATCTCGGAGCCGAGTCACCCCACACTGTCTGATTTGGTCGAGGCTCCTTCCGTGCCCGTAAAGCTCCGTCTGGCAAATCAGCTCGACCCCTTGCACACCGAAGCGTTGCCCACAGTGAATGCGCTCGATGTCGAAGCACCCGCGCCGGCAGAAGTCCCTCCGGAGCCAGCCCTGCTTGAGGCCACGCCCCCGGCTACCCCCACGCTCGCCGAGTTCGACCTCGGACCGTCGGCCACGCACTCGACTGGCGAATCGGATGCCAAGACGGGGCCCGCTCCGCCGTCGTCGCCGCACGTGGTCATCGTCGATGAATCAGACTGGCAGCTGGAGCTCGGTCGCCCCGCTCGACTGGTGACCACAGGCTGGATGGTCGCCGGGCGCGTCACCGTTGGCAACCACACCCAATGCGATGTTGTGCTGCCTGAAAACCGCTCGAGTCGGAGCCAAACGTTTTCCCCCACCACCCTCGCGCGAATCAAGGTGCGTGGCGCGCGAGGGCATGCGGAGCTGGTGTCTCCCGACCATGCATCCCTCCATCAAGGCACCGAGCCCACCGTCCGAGCCGACAGCCTCGACGACATGACACTACGGGTCCCCCGACTGGACACAGATGGCGATGTGGACTTCACCATCGAGCTACAACTGCACGCTGCATCGGATCTCCCCGACCCTCGCGCCCAGCTGCTGCGTTGGAATCCCGACGAATCCATGGCGGCGGGACTGTTCACGACCGGCCTTCCCTTGAGCACTCCACGGAGCGTTCGGCTGGGTCCGGTCTCCGCCCGCGTTCTGTGGGACGGCACTGCCCTGCAAGTCAGCCACTACCTCGAGTCGTATCGCACCGGTCACGACGCCTACCAACCGTTCTTCGTGCGCCACCCCGGTGGGCGCTTCCAGACCGTACCCGAGGATGGGCGGCCCCTGTCTCTGGCTCCGGGAGCCACTCTGATCTGCGGGATGGCCTGGATCGATTTTGAGGCGTCTACTTCGTGAACGGTCCACACTCGTCCGATGCCCGTTTGCAGGCTAAAACGTTCCATGGGCGATCGTTTCCAAGTCGGTGTGCACTGTTCCCGAGGCGTCGGGCCTACGCACGGCGGTCGTGAACAAAACGAGGACAACTACCTGATTGCCCGACAGGGACGTGCCCGATTTCTCGATGAAAACGGTGATCGAGAGGGCAAAGTGCCAGGGCACGCGGGCATCATGCTGGCCGTTGCCGATGGCATGGGTGGTCATTCGTTTGGGGCGCTTGCCAGTGCAACGGCAATCCAGGCCATGCTGCGCCTCTACAACCGTGGACGCCCAAGAGCCCCAGGTTCCACCCTTTTCCAGTTCGTACAAAAGGCCCATGTTCGACTGCGAGAACGAGCGAATGCGAAGGGCGCCGCCGACATGGGCACCACGTTGACCGCCATCTGGGTCATCGAAAATCAGGCTTGGTGGGTGCACGTGGGAGACAGTCGGCTCTACCACCTCCGCGATGGCTCCCTCAGCCAGCTGACCCGCGACCACACCCGAGCCGAATTCGCACGCCGCGACGGCCGCCCCCTGCCGCGGCAGCCCAACGCACTGTGCCAGAGCTTCATCTACGGTTCTCGCGGCCTCGGTAGCGACCAGAAGATCCGTCTCGACCGCGGAGTCGACACCGGCCATATCGAGCTGGCACGCCATGACCGACTGCTCCTCTGCTCCGACGGCATCTCCGGCGCTCTCGCACATCATGAAATGGCAGCACGACTCGACCGCACCAGCGACAACACCGCTGCCCAAGCAGCCGACGGCCTCGCCGAGGCCGCCATGCAAGCCGGTTCAACCGACAACGTCACCGCAGTCGTGCTGGATGTAGAGCAGCTTCTACCGGTCGACGACACCACGCAGTGGAATCTCTTCGAGACGACATCGGATCAATCCGAAGACTGACTCGCTCCGCCTGCCGGTCGACGAGAAGCATGACCTGTACCCCTGGCGGCCCCATCGCCACGATCGTGGTCTACTCGCAGGAGGCATCCTGTACGCAGTTGGTCCAGCCCTCGGTGTTCAGCTCACCAGACTCCTCACTGCACTCGGACTGCTCCTCAAGACAGGTGAAGTAGTCGGAGATGTCACACTTGGTGTCTTCGTAGGTGGCGCAACCACCGGTGAGCAGCAACGAAAAATCAGCCCCTTCGCAAGCCGTTCCCGCAAACTTGCTGTCCATCGTCTGGACCCAGTCCTCACAGGCCTGGACGTTTCGTTTGCCGTAGTTGCAGCCCATCAACAGGGCGCAGACAGCCAAAATGGAGACGTGGATTCGCATGCTCTCTCCCCAACCGCCGTGGTGTGGCGGTCGACCGGTTGCCGCCCAGCGTAGCACGCTGTTCAGTCCGCGCAGCCTGCGACGACCGCACAGTCATCCCACCCCGAGAAATCGAAGGTGCTGGTCTCTTCGTCGCACTCCGTCTTCGCCGTGAGACAGTTGAAGTAGTCTGCAACATCGCAGCGCTCTTCGGTATAGATCGAACAGTCGAACTCGTCGCGGTGGTCGGTCTCCCCGCACACCATCGTGGCCAACCACGTCTCACACGCCTGCTGCGACGCCTCTCCCTTCTTCCCACCACCACATCCCACGAGCAGTCCCATGCAGAGGGCTACGCTCCAGGACACAGGACCGGCCAGCCGGCGTGAAGCGGTCGCAACGAAACCCATGGAAGCCTCCAACAGCGTCAGCGTATCGTCTATCGAGTGGGTTGTGGAGCCACTGGTACACGCTGCACCATGTCATACCGAGATGACGGCCTCAAAACAATGTGGTGGAAATGATGAGATGCATTGGACCTTCTGCATTCCACTGCTGGGCGTATTTCCAAACGCTGCCGTCGAATGCCAGGCCCGTGTACCACGAGGACTCGTCGCAGGTGTTGGAGAGTGGACTGTCGACCGACTGCCGGGGGCGTGTGTCGCGCAGGAAGTAGTCCAGCTGGGCGCCGGCAATCCACCCATAGCCTCGATGTGCCAGGACGAGATCCGCACCGGGTCCGCCCACCATCACACCCCTGAGATGCGGGCGAAAGTCGAACCGATGCCGGCTGGTGCCCAGGTCCCCGCCCAACTTCAGGTGTATCGGGCCGCCCCCCATCACGAGTCGCCCCGATGAGCGCAAGCTCCGCCCCCGAGCCGCGCCGTCGTAGCCCTCGTAGTACAGGAGCATCGACAGCCCGACGTCGACGGGAGACAGGGGCGACGTCCAGCGATGCCAGCCGACTCCGCCGACCCCCACGACCAGTGCGCCACCAGGTCCCTGCCCAAACCAACGGGCACCAATCGCCGGCACCAAAGCCCCATCCCGTGGCGCGTCGTAGTCGAGGTTCAACGTAGACGCCGCGTCGAAGACGTCTTCATCGAGCCATTCGGGCCGTTCTCGACGCTCCGCATCCGTACTGGACTGCTCATTGTCGGCCCAGGCCAACGACGTGCTCGAAAGCACACCGCCCAGGATCAGTTGAAGCCACCGGGAACCACTGCTCATGGTGTTGTCTGCACTCCACTGGGACGGGCCGCGGAGGTCTTATCGTGACCTTGTCCGGATGCCGTCCCCATTCAAAACTGAAAGTAGACGAAGTCACGCGCAGAATCAGCCCAAAACACCGCAATCATGACAACGCCCGCCGCCCAGGCCAACCCACGGCCCACATATGACAGCCGCGCTCGCTGCCGAAACAGCGCGCCACCGGCAATCAAGATGGCTCCGCCTGCAAGGGCGACGCCGAGGACGCCCGAAGCAACGACACGGTCTGACTCGCCCCCCGTCCAGGGAATCTGCGCGAGCACTGCGGCGGACCGAGTGAGGTCGGGCTCTCGGAAGAGCAACATGCCGACCGCAACCACGATCCAGGTGAGCACCACGCCGATCGGTCGCGCCCGACGCTTCACTCCCTCCGGAATCCCTGCCGCGCCGGCACGCCACGCAAGCCAAACGACGGCAAACCAGCCTCCCCAGGCCACAAAGTTCCAAGCCGCACCATGCCATAGCCCTGCCAGGATGAGACTTACGCTCGCCGCGAACGCCATCCGCACTGCACCCCGACGACTGCCCCCAAGAGGGATGTAGACGTAGTCATGCATCCATCGCGAAAACGTCTGATGCCAGCGCCGCCAGAACTCCGAAGGAGAGGCGGCGAGAAAGGGACGATCGAAGTTCGCCGACAGGTGGATGCCCAGCACGCGCGCCGAGCCGCGCGCCAAGTCGGTGTAGCCAGAAAAATCTGCGAGAATCTGCACCATAAAACCAACCACGGCAGCCCAAACCCGAACGGGCGCAGCGTTCGGATCGGCGAAGACAGCATCCACCCATAGACCGACCATGTCTGCGACGACGAGCTTCTGGACCGCCCCCCACAACAGCAACTCCATCCCAGCGACCCGGTCGGTCCAGTCCGGTGTGCGGCGGCGCTCGAGCTGGGGCAGCAAATCCGAAGCGCGCTCGATGGGGCCGGCCACGAGCTGGGGAAATGCCGCCACATGCGCCCCGACATCGATCCAGCTGCGCCGAGCGTCGACGACACCCCGACTGGCATCGATGGTGTAGGCCATGGACTGGAACGTGAAAAAGCTGATCCCTGGGGGAAGAGGAAGCGCAGGACGCCACGATACGGCCGGCCCTCCCAACGCTTGCAGCGCCCGATCCACCGCATCCACTATGAAGTCTGCGTACTTGTAGGTGCCGAGCAGGGAGAGGTTCACGACGACGCTGATCCACAGAGGTCGACGAGAGGCCGAAGCCTGCACTGCACGCGCTGCCCACCAGTCCACCGTCACACTGAGAATCAACAGCAGCGACCACCATGGCTCTCGCCAGCCGTAGAACACAAGTGACGCCAGCAGAAGCACCGCATTCTGACTCCGCGCAGTGGGCGCCAGACGACAGAGAGCAGCGACCGCGAGGAGAAACGCGAAAAATACGGGTTCAACGAACGACACGAGGCTTGCTGTACCTCAGAGGCCGTAGCGGTCCGACAGACGACCGCAGCGCCAGACCCGG
>CAJWOS010000173.1 GCA_913044235.1 uncultured Pseudomonadota bacterium | reverse complement strand
CTTCCATGATCGCAAACAGTAGGTCACGCATGGGGCGCACATGGAACATCGGCGGCGCAATCGCTCCGTCGCCGTAGTACCGGATGTGTTCGTCTTGGGTGGCCTCCGCGTACATCGCGACAGCTCCCGCATCGACCAGCACGCAGCCGCCATCGTAGCTGCGGCCCACGTGTGCCAGGAGTGCTTCTGCAGCGTCAGTTTCGTTCAACATGTGGACTTCGACTCCCATTTTTCGCGGCCCGGACGGCCACCGGTCCCCGTCCCGGGTATCGTGAAAGGGAGCCCGCCGGACCAGAACCTCCACCTCCGACTGGACGCCCTGTGGATTTTCCCACCACTGACCAGCACACCATCGGCCTCTTGTCGTTTCTAGCATGGGTACCGGTCGTGGCCATCGTCCACGAGCTCGGACATGCTCTGGTGGCCTCGACCGCCGGATTTCGGGTCACCAGCTTCGGCATCGGCAGAGGGCGACCCATCGTTCGGATCCAGATGCCCGGCGCAGTGGTCTTCCACGTAGGCTGGCTTTTCTTCACGGGCGGTGCCTGCGTCGCGATCCCCCGCTCGCCAGAGTCCAGACCAAGGGCCGCTCTGTTCCATGGCGGCGGCATCGCGGCACAAGTGGTCCTGGGAATGATTTTGCTGCTCCTTCCCAGTGGTCCCTGGTCACCATGGATCGATGCGGGAGGCCACTTCAACCTCCTCGTGGCAGCATGGAACTTGCTGCCATGGCGCGTCGGGCGGGTCGCAAGCGATGGTTGGTGGCTCTTTTCCCGACTGACCCAAGGCGCGGTCGTGCCCCATCGCGCACTGTTCGAACAGCGTCGCGCCATCGAGCAGATTCTGGCGCACGAGACCCGCGTCCGCAGCCCCATCGGCATCTGGTACGGCCACCTGATGCTCGCTTGGTGCGATCTCCTGACCGGTCGCGAAGCGTCCGCCTTCGACCGCCTCGAACAGGTCATTTCTCTGCCGGTCATGGATCGGCACCTCTCGAACATCGAAGCCCTCGTTCGAGCAGAGGCGGCCGTACGCAGCGGCCATCCGATGCTCGCTCTCCGGATGGTCGAGGCTGCGGCAGTAGACGGCACCGAACCGAATGACACCGCCGACCTGCTCACCGTTGTGGAGGCTCGCGCGTGGCTGGCGCTCGGTGTCCCCTTCCAGGCACGTCGTGCCATCGGTCGACTCGCCGGTATCGGTGGTGCCATCGGCCGGGAAGCCATGTCGGTGACCCTCAAGCTGGCCGTGCAGGAGAGAGACCGGCCTGCGATCCATGCCACCGCCTACCGGCTCGTCCATACATCCACGCAAGGCATGATCGACCCCATTGCAGCGAGTCTCGCACTCGACCAGGCGTCGCTCGTCGCCGACGATCCCGACACCGCCACCCGCTGGCGCGCCCGCGCAGTGGGCATCGCGCGTGCAGCCGTCGACCAGGCATCCGCTGAAGACAAGCCGTCTCTCCACGCGGTCCTCGACCGAATCCTCCACGACTCGACGAACGACACGCCCACGACCGCCACTCGGCCCGTCCAGACTACGGCCTGAGTCAGGCCGTGATGACGGGCACCTCCCGGAGCCGCATTTCCAAGACAAGCGCACCCAACAACCAACGCTCTGTGCCCGTTCGACGCTGCCAGCGAGCCTGCAACAGGAGCTGGGCGTTCGTGTCCGCGTCGACCGCGACATCCATCACGAGCTTCTGTCGAGGGTTCGCGGCGAACGGCACCGACATCGTGATGCCGTCGCTGCCGGCACCCACAATGCGGGCTTCAGCGACCTCGATTCCCGATCGGCCACGAGATGGGCCGCGGCGCACCAAAGCCATCCACGAGACCGGCAAAGCACTGGTTCCGTGTACGTCGCCCAGCGTGTCCGGCATGGCGGCTCCCTCAACACGAGGTGCCACCAGCGCGCGACGGTGAGTGAGCTCCAGGTACCGCTCGAGCACACCATTGGTCCAGCCGCCAAGGAGCGAGTCGCGCATCTCCAGATAGGGCCCCAAGGCGTCGATCCACTTTCTCACTTCATCCGGCACCCCGTCCGACGGACGCGGGACCAGGAGCGGTGGAAAGTCATCACGCTCAGGGGATGTGGCACGAGCTGCACTTCCGAGGGACTGCCGGCCCTTCGTGGCGAGTGGGCTGTGGGGAAGAGCGGTGGGCGCGTCAGCCCGGTTCATCTGCTGCAGTCGGGCAGCGATGAAGCCCGGCAAGCCAGCCAATGGCACCAGAGCGTCCACCCCTGCTTGTATCCAGATTCGACGTTCATCCGCAGAAGGCTCGTGCTCACTCGTGGCAATGACCGCTGCTCCAGCAGCCTCACGCGGCAGACTCCGCAAGACGTCGAGGCCGTCGTTGGCCCAGATACCCACCACTGCCGCCCCAGCTCGCCAACCTTCCGCCAGCTCCACAAAGCTGGACAAGCGACGTTGACTCGCCGGTGGGAGCGGCCGCCCAATCCAAGCCACAACAGGAAGGCCATCTGCGTTTCGGTTGAATGCAGTCATCGCGACGGCAAGTCTCAGTGTTTCGAGCCAGCACGCACCCGACTCCAATCAGCCGCTGCGCTTGCCCTGTCATCCTACACGAAGATGGCGATCAATCGGACCAGAGCGCTGAAGTGCGACATGACGCCGTGCCTCCTTCACGCCGCGTTAGGCCTGTCAAAGCATCAGCAAGCGGTGACGCACCGCATGGGATACCGACTGAACAATCCACCCTCGCGGCTTTCTCGCCCGACAGAATCCGGCCAGCCCACCACCGACCCACCACTAGGAGCCATGGGTGCGGACTTGCATTCTCACCCGCGGTGATCTCTTCCCCACCCACCACGGTGCGGCAGTCAAGATCGTGCGTACGGCCCATGGGATCGCGGCTTGTACCGGCCAACCGGTGGCGGTGGTGACCGACAACCGAGACCACTGGCTTCGGTTCGACGGACAACACGTAGAGGAAGTACCGTATACGCCTCAGGTTCGCGCTGCCGAAGAGTGGCCGCCAATGCCACGGCTCGGTCTCTGGGCGGAGCGCATGGTCCGTCGCTTGGGCTACCCCGCCGAAGAAACCTTCCTGTATCGCCCCCTGTTCGACCCTGCTTGGTGGCTGCGAGCCATCGCGGTGGGGCGCGCCCACGGTGCGGACATCTTCCAGGCAGAATTCCCCGGCTACGGTGTGCCCGCCGCAATCGCATCTCGGCTGGGCGCACTCGTGCGACGGGTCCGACAGACCGGCGGACGCCCCCGCTCGGTCATCGTCCAACACAATGTGGAGTGGGACCGCCTCGCCGAGTTCGGTCACACGGCAACCGGCATCCGGCACGCGGAGCTCTCCGCGCTTCGTGCCGTCGATCACATCATCGCTGTGAGTGCCGACGATCGACGGCGGATGACCGCTGCAGGTGTGCCCTCCGACCGCATCAGTGTGATTCCGCACGGCGTAGACGTCGAGCCTTTTCATACGGCGAGCGGAAGCGGCATTCGTGAACGCTATGGCATCGCTCCCGATGCCCCGCTCCTCTTCTTCCATGGCACCCTGCATTACTGGCCCAACACCGAGGCTGTGCGGTTCATCGCAGAACAGTTGCTTCCCCGACTGCAAGCACACCTGCCCGACATTCGTGCACTGGTGGTGGGCATGAACCCACCCCGCTACTTCTCGCATCCGGCAATCGTGTTCACCGGTGCGGTGGACGACCTCGCTCAACACATCGCCGCTGCAGACCTATGCGTGTGCCCCCTCGATGCGGGCGGTGGAACTCGGATGAAGCTGCTGGAGTACATGGCAGCAGGCAAGCCCATCGTCTCCACCACCAAAGGTGCCGAGGGCATACCCTACACTCACGACACCAACATCTCTATCGCCGATGGCCCCGTTGCCTTCGCCGAGGCCAGCCTGACGCTTCTCGGCTCGCCCGAGCGACGCGCGGCCCTTGGGGTGGCAGCCATCCAGTTCGCGCAAAAATATGACTGGGCAGCCATCGCGGAGGCCTATGTCTCGGTGTTCCGCGGCCACCGCCAAGGCGAAGACTGGAACCATCTGCTCGCCACCCCTCATCATGCTCCAACCCCTGCCCTCCCTGTGCCTGTGGACGAGCCCAAAATCGCCGCCCACCTGCCGACCGCCCGCTCAGCCAGCAAGCCCCGCACGATGCTCCTGTTGATCAACCGAGGCTGCAACCTCCGCTGCACCTTCTGCGACCTTTGGGACCGCCCGGATCGAATGCGTCGGGATCAGGTGCGACCAATCTTAGAAGATGCCGTCTCAATCGGCACAAAGGTGTTGGTCATCACGGGCGGGGAGCCCTTTATGCACAAAGAGCTCTGGGGCGTGGTGTCCGATGCAAAGGCCCTCGGGCTCTCGGTCAACATCACCACCAACGGCACACTCCTCGACCGGCACTGGGACAACGTGCTCGGAAGCGAAGTCGACTCGCTGAGCTTCTCCATCGACGGCCTCGCCCCCACGCACGACCACCTCCGAGGCCGGCCCGGCTCTTTCGCGCAGACCCTGGCCGCGCTCAAGCGCACGCGAAGTGCCGGTATCCCCGCATCGGTGTACTTCACGGCGACGCGTTCAAACGTGGCGGAGCTCCTAGCGATTCATGCGCTCGCACGGTCCCATGGAGCGCGATTTGACTTCTGGCCCGTCAATGATGCCCCCGAGCTGGCCATGACCACCCCCACCGCTCGCGCTGCCTGGCGCAAAGCCATCGACGCCATCGCCGCAATCGACCCCGAGGTGGCATCGAAGGCACCCTATCTCCTCGCCGGGACCCGGTACCATGAAGGCAGCCAAGTGCCTGTCCGCTGCCTCGGACTCGTCGACCAGTTCGGCGTAAAGTACTCGGGCGAGTTCCTTCCATGCTGCGTCTGGGAAGGCGAAGGACTGTCGCTCGGAAATGTGTTCGACACTCCGTTGCGGACCCTCTGGCAGACGCCAGCCGTGCAGGAGTTCCGCACGCAGATGTTCCATGAAGGCTGCGATGCTGGGTGCTACAACCACTCGCTGTACGAATTTCAACAATCCACGGGGCTCGACTTTCGGGTGCCTACCTCGCCTCGCCCCACTGCCGCGGGCTGAGACCGGTCCGTACCGACTCCGTCGAGCGCCCGAAAGCGCCGGCTCTCGGGACCTCTCCTGCCGCACCACGAACATCGCGCGGTTCGGACGCGGTTAGACTGAAGCCGCCGATGACCTGTCGACCCGCCGCGGGGACCCTTTGCCCGACCGTCTTCACGCCCGCCTCCATCGCGCCCGTCTCCTGGTGATTGAAGACAATGAGCAGATTCAGTGCTTTGTGGAGCGCACCCTGCGGCCCTACGAAGTGGAGATGGAGTGCCTTGCCGACGGCCTCGACGGGTTCGAGCGCGCCATCCAGACGCTTCCAGATGCCATTCTGCTCGATCTCGGACTGCCCGACGTCGACGGCGCCGAGGTCCTGGCCATGCTGCGCCGGACCGGCCCCACTGCGAACATCCCCGTGCTCATTTTGACCGGCCGAGCAGACCCACTCGTACACGCTCGGGCGCTCGAAAGCGGTGCAGACGACTTCGTCACCAAACCGGTCGACCCCCGTGTGCTCCTGGCACGCATCGCGAACCTCGTCGGTCGTGCACGCGCAGAACGCACCAATCGCCAGCTGCTCCAACAACTCAGTCGATATGTTCCGCAGCCGGCGCGACGCGAGGGCATCCAAGCCCGTTCCGTGGAGCGACTCGACGCCACCGTTCTCGTCACCGACCTCCGAGACTTCACAGCCACTTCTCTTACCACCGACCCCAATGCAATGTTCGAGGCCGTGAGCACGGTCTTGGCAAGCCAGGCCGAGATCGTGCGTCACTTCGGTGGCTATGTGGACAAGTTCTCTGGCGATGGCATGCTGGCGGTCTTCGGAGACACCGCCGGAGGCCTACAGGCCTGCTCCGCGAGTCGCGCCATCCTGCGCTGGGCTCTCACCACAGACGTTGTGCCCCTCTGGCATCCAGTGCCCATCGGGCTCGGCGTGCACACCGGATCGGTCCTCCGGGGAGAGCTTGGCAGTGTGGAGCGCCGCGATCACACCGTCTTGGGACCCGTCGTGAACATCGCAGCACGGCTCTGCGCAGTCGCGGGTCCCGTGGAAGCCATCATCAGTGAGGCGGTCTTTCAGGAGGTCCAGACCACAGACTCCGACGGACTGCGCTTTGGTGCCATCGAACAGCTCTGCCTCAAGGGACTCCCCGGCCCACTGCCTGCCCACCGTCTCCTGGTCTGAACACAAGCGCGTTCCGCCAATCTTCTCGCAGACCACACCGCCTGGATGGGCTACGCCCGCTGCAGCTCAAAGCCACGGGTAGGGCATGCCAGGAATCGACGCATCTCGTCCATTTGTTCCGGTCAACATCGCCATCCTCACGGTGTCCGACACCCGGACGTCGGCCGATGACCGCTCCGGTGACACACTCGCCAACCTGGCGAGCAGCGCCGGTCACACCATCATCGCGCGTCGCATTGTGCGAGACGACCAAGCCGACATCGTGGCCGCGCTTCGCGCCTGGCTCCATGACGAAACCGTCGACGTGGTGCTGTCGACCGGGGGCACCGGCGTGACCGGGAGAGATGTGACTCCGGAGGCCTTTCACTCGGTCTACGAAAAGGAGATCCCCGGCTTCGGGGAGCTTTTTCGGCAGCTCAGCTACCAGACGATCGGCACCAGCACGATCCAGTCTCGTGCCACCGGTGGTGTGGCAAATGGCACATACCTGTTCGCCCTGCCCGGCAGCACCAGCGCATGCCGAGACGCTTGGAACGGCATTCTGGTACACCAGCTCGACTACCGACATCGTCCCTGCAACTTCGTGGAGATCATGCCTCGACTCCGTGAGCACATCGTGCCACGCAAGTAGACCGGACCAGGGCTCAGGCCACGCCACCATCCAGTGCAGGCACCCCCTCATGGCCGGGGCTCCAGTCCGCCTGTGCCAAGTCGTCACCGGCCGCACTCCAATGGTTCAGGCGTGTGTGCATCGGCCGCAACCGGAGGGTTCCAGCCGGAGCGGGTGCCATCAGTGTACGGAGCAGCTCCCCACCCCGCTCCGGTCCGATCCAGGCAGCCACCGCAGCATCACTGCCCAAGATCACGGGCATCCGATCATGCACGGGGCGCATCTCGCGGTTGGCTGCGGTCGTCAGAAGCGCCACACAGTCTACGGCATCCCCACCCCGCTCGAATCGTTGCCAGATGCCGGCCACGTTCAGCAGCGCGCCGCTCGCGGGTGAAAACTCGACCGGATAGCGCTTTCGCCCCGCCCGCAGCCACTCGTAGAATGCCGTGACAGGCACCACGCACCGTCGCTCCCGCAGCGCCGCCGCCCAGGTCCGCTTGTCCGCCGCCGCCTCGGACTTCGCATTGATGAGCGGTCTGGACCAGGGATCCTTCCCCTGTCGGGCCAGCCAGGTCATCGGAAACCCCCATCGCATGGCCTGCAGCACACGAGCGCCATCGCTTTCCAGAATGCACGGCACCGACTGGGTGGGCGCGACCGACCATCGAGGAAAGCCGTCGAGCGGCAGTGGCACCCCACCATCAGGGGGCTCCACCCGATAGCGCGCAAAGAGCGCTTCCACCGTAATGAGCAGCTGGCTACGTCCGCACATGTCCACCTCGGCCCACGAAGGGTCGTTCCAGCATATCGGTCCGCACCCCAACCGCTCACTCTTCGCTTCGGAACAGGCATGGACCACGCTTCATGGCACAAACGTCGGCTGTCCCACATGCCCTGGCTGTATGCCCGCCTCAAGCCCGAGGACCGGGCATGGGCCCACGCTTGGCAGGCCCAGCTGCAAGCCGAGCTGCGAGCCCATGAATGTGTGGAGATTGGCGAAGACTGCTTTATCTCACCCACTGCGCAAATCTTCGGCGAACCGGGCCGCCCGGTGATTCTGGGGGATGGCACCTTTGTGGGGGCTGGTGCATTCGTGCATGGTCCCGTGACCACAGGTGCTCACGTGGGCATCAATCCATCCGTACACATCGACGGCGGTGCACGGGGAGTCCAAATCGGCGACGAAACGCGCATCGCAGGCGGTACTCGCATCTATGCCTGGAATCACGGCATCGATCCTGGAAGTCCCGTTCGCAGACAGCGCACCATCTCCCACGGCATCAACATCGGCCGAGACGTGTGGATCGGAGCCAACGTGGGAATTCCCGATCACGTATCAATCGGCGACCACGCCGTGCTCGCGATGGGCGCCGTGGTCACCCGCGATGTGCCCGAATGGTGCATCGTGGGTGGCGTGCCGGCTTGCGTGATTGGCGACCGGCGCACGGATGGTCGTGGTCCAGGACGTCGCCGACGAAGGGACCTCACTTGAAGGCGTGGATCTCGATGGTGCTCGAGTCGAACACGTAGGCTTTCGGGGCGGACTCACCCACATAGATCATCTTGCTCGACTCGCGGTCCGCATGGCGGAAGGTGACCGCGTGGAGCCCCAGCGAGAGGCTGGACTCCCACGGCAGCAGATGCTCGACCGAGTCCACGACCACCGTTCCTCCGGCACCAGCAGACAGGCGGAATGCCACCACAATCCCGGCCTGCTCAACATCACGCTCCAAAGCGCCCAACGCCCGTTGCGGCCCGGTGCGGGAAGTGGTCGTGGCCGCCCTGTCTTGGCCATGCTCCGGAGCAGAAGACGGCTCCGCAACTTCCGGCGATGGTCTCTCGGGAGCTGTGGAAACCGACTCGCTTGGTGCAGGCATGAACACCGGCCCCGACACCGGCTCGATCGGCTCTTCGAGTCCTCTCAGCCAAAGACCGGCGCCAGCCAATACGGCGAGGGCCCCCAGGGCCACAAGCACCCAGCGCGGAGCCGTCGGCACAACCGGCGAGGCGGGGGAGGCCGACATCGACCCGAGCGGTGGGTCCGATGCTCGTGGTGGGATTCGTGGCTCATGCAGACTCGGCGCCGATGGGACCGATTTCTTTTCGCTTCGCGACACCTCTTGCTCCGCCTGAACGGCTCCAACCCGAGCGGGCACCACGCGCCGAAGTCCCTCGCCAGGAGCCTCATCGGCAAGCTCCGACAAGCGATCAGCCACATCCCGCGCCGCAGGTCGTCGTCGCTCGTCGTAGTGCATCATTTCTTCGAGCAGAGCGACGAGCTCCACAGTCCACGGGATCGGTGCCTCGAGACCGTACAGCGGTCGCAGACAAGCCTCCAGAGCCAGGCGATACGGACCGCGTCGCACTGGGAGCCGTTCAACGGAAGCCGCGAGCAGCGATTCGATGAGGGTGATCGCAAGAGCGTATACATCGCTGCGGTGGGTGGTCTCGTTGTCGAAACACTCCGGCGCCATATATCGACTGGTCCCGAACTGGTGAAGGGAGCGAGTGGTCCCATCCCGATCGAGGTTTGCCCGCGCGACGCCAAAGTCTACCAGCCGTACCGCCCCCCGACGGGTGAGCAGAATGTTGGCCGGCTTGACGTCGCGATGGATCACCTCGAGTGGACGCCCTGTCTCGGGATCGAGGTCCGACCACGCAGCATCCAGCGCACTCGCGATGTCGGCGCCCAGCTGACACACCGCGCGCGGGGGCAGACCAGCCTTGCGAATGAGCGCGGCCAAGTTCACTCCATCGACCAGATCCATCACCACCGCCGGTGAGCCGTGGATCTCCACCACACCGAGAACACGCACGATCGCATGGTGCTCGAGGCGACTGAGAATCCGAGCCTCGTCTCGCAGACGAGCAACCAGCTCGGCCTCCCCATCCGACCCCACGTGCAGGCGCTTCACCGCCACCCGTCGCCGCACACCGTCGCGCTGCATGGTTGCTCGGTACACCGTGGCAAATCCACCTCGACCAAGCTCTTCGTCGAGCGTGTAGGTCCAGCCCCCATCTCGGATGATGGTTTCGTTCGGTTCTTCGACGTTCATACCCAGCCCGATTCGAAGCCGGACTTTATCACCTCGGTGGCGCCTCCAGACTTCGGACAGGGTGGATACCCAGTCCTGTCCGATTGGTCCGACCCAGGCGGTCTACCGTCCGCCCAGCATCCGCCATGAAATGGCTCGAGTCTTCCGGATGGGACGCGGAACCGGAAAACCGCGCTATTCTCCGCACACGCCCCTCGAAGGCGACCGTATGCCTCACCGTGGGAGCTGCAATCGACCATCAGCCGGACATCGGATTGGTTCTTTCTGGTGGAGCCTCTCGCGGCGCCTACCAGGCCGGCGTGCTGCGCTTCATCTTCCGGCAGCTCCCAAAGCGGCTGGGCTACGTGCCCTGGCCGTCTGTGGTGAGTGGCACGAGCGTGGGTGCGCTCAACGGAATGTTTGTGGTCACCCGCAGCGAGCGCTACCTCGTCTACCTCTCTCGCATTTGGCGACGGATGACTGTGTCCGACGTCTTCAAGATCCGCGCGGACGACGTGATCGGTGCGCTGTGGGGGCGGTACCGGGGACGCCCTGGCGCAGCCCTGCTCGACCCCTCGCCACTCGAAAATCTCATTCGTGAGCTCTTTCCCGTCGGCGAGACCCGAGAAGCCATCGACTCCGGAAAGGTGCGAGCATTCATCGCCTGCGCCACCGACCTCGCAGACGGCACCAACACCCTCTTCCTCGACACTGCGGACGACTCGCTGGATCTCCGTCCCCTCCCCGGCTCCAGGGTCATCCGCCATCCCGCCTGCCCCGAGATGTTGCTGGCCAGTGCCGCCATCCCGTTTCTGTTTCCACCCGTGCAACTGTGCGGCCGCACCTTTGTGGATGGTGGCCTGCGGCAGAACACCCCCCTTCGACCGGTGATCCAAAGCGGCGTCGACCGGATCCTGATGATCGGAACCCACGCCGAGACCGCCTACCAGGTCCGGCACGCCCCAGACGACGATCACGATGTGGTGCCCACCCTGGCATTTCTCGCCGGAAAGAGCCTCAATGCCATCATGGCCGATCCCGTCGACCGGGACCTGGTCAACCTGGAGCGCACCAACCGATTCATTGACTGGGGCGTCCGCGAATACGGGCGCACCTTCGCAGACCGGATCAAGCAAGACTTCAACATGCGCAAGGTGCGGATGCTCACCATCCGGCCACAGATGGACCTCGGCGCCGTGGCCAACGCCACCTACCGGGCTCATCCCCCCACCAATGATGCTGCGTCGACGCGGCTGCTGCTGAACCTGATGGCCGACAGTCCAAACGATGCCGGTGGCGAGAGTGACCTGCTTTCTTACGTCTACTTCGACCGTGAGTTCACCGGACGCATCGAAGCCCAGGGCTATGAAGATGCGCGGCAGATGGAAGAAGAGCTCGTGCGTTTCTTCACGGAGCCCGTCACCTGAGGCGCCCGCGGTGCAGGCGCCGTCGCCCCAAGCGCGGCGAGGTGTGGGACCGGCCAGCCCATTCACCGACCGACGCACAAACAGCACTCAGTCCTCTCGACGCCGCATCAGACCCATCGCACCCACCAATAGTGCGAAGACCCCTGCAGGCATGGGACCTTCCTCCGCCGTTGCACAGCCACAGTTCGGGTCTTTGCTGTCATCGACCGAGCCCAGTCCGTCCTGTAGGAGGGTGGGATCGTCGTCGGCAGGGTCGGTGGGATCGGTGCCGACCGCCACCTCATCGCCATCGATCACGCCTCCGCCATCGGTGTCGGAGTTGTTCGGGTCGGTGCCGTAGCCTTCGGAATCGTCGGTGCCGACTTCGTCGCCGTCGGAAAGTCCGTCTTCGTCGGTGTCCCAGTCGTTCGGATCCGTTCCGGTCCCCTCGGTGTCGTCGGTGCCGACTTCTTCGCCATCACTCAGGCCGTCATCGTCGGAGTCTTCATCCAGCGGGTCGGTTCCCAGCCCGTCTTCCGCAGCCTCTTCACCGTCCGACAGCCCGTCGTCATCGGTGTCCGCATCGAACGGATCGGTTCCGATGCCGTCCTCCCCCGTTTCCTCACCATCGAGAAGCCCATCGCCGTCGGTGTCTTCGTCGAGCGGATCGGTACCCAACCCTTCCGTGGTGTCGGTGCCGTACTCGGCTCCATCCGAGAGACCGTCATCGTCGGTGTCGGCATCCGTGGGGTCGGTACCGATGCCCGCTTCGGAGTCGGTGCCATATTCCTCGCCGTCAGACAGTCCATCGCCGTCGGTGTCGGCATCGGTGGGATCGGTGCCGATGCCCGTCTCGCCGTCGGTGCCCACCTCTTCGCCGTCATCGAGGCCGTCACCGTCGGTATCCGCGAGCGTGGGGTCGGAGCCCGTACCGCCCTCGCCTCCTTCCTCTCCGTCCGTCAAGCCGTCATCGTCGGTGTCTTCGTCGAGGGGGTCCGAGCCAAAGTCTTCCACTTCTTCGCCGTCCGACAGACCATCATCGTCGGTGTCGCTGTCGAGCGGATCAGTGCCCGTGTCCTTCACCTCGTCACCATCCTCGAGGCCGTCTCCATCCGTGTCGGCCACGAGCGGGTCTGTACCGTAGACGTCGACTTCCTCGGCATCCGTGAGGCCATCGGAGTCGGTATCCTGCAAGTCGTCGGAGCCATCGAACGGATCGGTCCCGTCGTACAAGACCTCGTCTCCGTCTTCCCGACCACCATCATCAGTATCGGCGTCGAGCGGGTCTGTCCCGTAGCTGGAGACCTCGTCGCCGTCGGACAGCCCGTCGTTGTCGGTGTCATCGTCGAGCGGGTCCGTGCCGATACCCGCGGAGGCG
>CAJWOS010000172.1 GCA_913044235.1 uncultured Pseudomonadota bacterium | reverse complement strand
CCCGCCTGTTCGCCGTCTTCCTTCCTCTCTTCATCGCTGCATTCCGCCGTCGTTGACTCCCGATGACCGTCTCTACTGCACTCTCCACGCACTTCTGCACGGACCCCCAAGAGCTTGTCGGGTGCGGGGGGGCATACATGCGTGGCGAAACATCCATACCGAATGGTGCGATCTGGCTCCCACGCGTGCACACCATGGGTAGGCAGATTCATTGGCCTTCGATCGGCCTTACCGTCGTGTCGACCGTGGTGATCTTGCTGTTGGTGGATGGCTGGTGGGGCATCTTGCCACTCGCCTTGTGGGCGGGCCTTCGCCTTCGAACCCTCTGGCGAAACCGGCGCTCACAAAAGGTCACTGCGCATGCAGGCCACCATGGTGTACTCCTGCTGGACGATCATCTCGTCTACCGAATCGAAAACGACTGCGCGCTGGTGCTCCGAAATGACATCACCGGCATCGAGCGCCGAAAGGGAACAGGACACGGCGTGACCGGAGCCTTCACTCTCGCGGGACGCACCGGACGGGGCGCCTTGCCCTGTCCCCAACCGGGACCCGCCGCCATCCGCCAGCTCGACGCCTGGCTTCGGAGTCACGCTCGCTGAGCGTACGGCCATTGGGACCGCGATGTGGATGGTCACATCACCAGGGGTGGTGGGCCCAGGCGCTGCCGGCCCTCCTCAAGGCACCCGCACCACGCGCACCGTCGCGTGCGCATCGTCGCCGCGCCCCCGGATGGCGGGGTTCTGGATGCGAACCGTCCCATTGTCGTCCAACACACAGGAAACTTGTACGGCCAAGGACGCCTCGTGCGAAACACACTCGCCTGCCGAGACTCTCACCAACACCGGCACATCAGCACCGACAGAGACCTGGTAGTGCCCCTGTTCCAACGGCACCTCGATGGCATCGCCCGCTTCCACGAGCGCCGACTTTCGAAGGCTCACCAGCAACCCGACCGAGACCTCGAGCTCGGCCGTGTGTCCTCCCAACGAACCGGAGAGCACACCAAGCCCAGGCTTTACGGCGCGAATCGAACCATCCGGGTCCTTCACCAACACCCCCCCGTCATCCACCGTGACGTCCACAACAGCATCGGGAATGGCCCGACCATCAAGGCCGATCGCCTGGAAGGCGTACCCTCCGAGCGCCATCGGTCGGGGGGGCCCGTCGTCGGCAGCTTCGAGCACCGCCACTAGCTTCTGTGGTGCTCCCCGCACTTCTTGCACCAACCGGCATGCGACCACCACATCACGCTGGAGCGAAGCCGCTTGCAGGGTGACGGCCGTCCGCCCCCACTTCTCACAGCGCAGCTCACCGGTCGCGTGAAGCGTCAGCACCGTTGGGTCACCCACACCGGCCAGAACAACGGGGACTGCAGCCATCGGAGCTCCTGCGGCATCGAGCGCCATGGCGTCGACTCGAAACGGCTCCGCATCGTCGATGGCCATCCGGTCAGGGGCTTGAATCGTGCTCGGCTCCGGGCCACCGCAGCCCGTCCAGAGGAAGCCGCAAGCCAAGAGGCTGGTGCTGATCGACCGTGCATTCAACATGCGCTGTCTCCTGTGTCTCCGCACCGGTATCGCCTTCTGGACCCGGTGGCTGCGTTTGCATGAGAGCACCGCTTCATGGGCGTTTTCCGCCCGCAGATGGTCCACGCATACACCACAGACATATCCACCACAAAACCGATGGTACGATGGCCTCGGGCCGAGCAGACACGCATCGCCAAAGTCGATCGGTCCACCATTCGGTTCACCCGACTGCACTGGCTCGAGGAGCGTTGCTCGATGGCTGCATCCACCAATCCGTATGTGGCCGGTCTGCCGGTTGGAGGGACGGATGGGTTTGTGGGCCGCACGTCTGAGCTGGAGACCCTCTCCACCGTACTCAGCACCGGTCAGACACAGGCGGTGCTCCTCACAGGCGCCCCAGGAATCGGCCGTTCTTCCCTCCTGAGACAACTCGAGCACACACTGGATGCACACGGCGAAGTGCACTCGGTTCGCGTCTGCCTCCAGGACCGGATCTGGGACCCCCTCGACGACGTCATCAGCCATCTCGCCGATGCCGTGGGACGTGCTCTCCGCATCACGGAGCCGGAGCTCGGTCACTGGGCGGAGAATCGCTTTGCGGAGCGCTGGCTTCCACTCGTGCTCGAACGAATTCACGAAGACGACCGGATTGTGTTCCTCTTCGACGAGTTCCCCGTGGTCTTCGACCCCCGAAGTCGACAGGCTGCGGGCGCACTGCTGCCCTGGTTCGCCGGGCTGCTGGAGCAGTTTCCCGGTCGGTTTCGGGCGGTGTTCACCACCGACCTGCGCTTGCAGAACCAAGAAGCGATCGTTCGTCGCTACTTCCCCGACCTCTACCGGCTCGAGCTCGGCCCACTGGATGCCAAGGCGACGCGCGACCTGATTCAGCGGGCCCATGGCCATTGCTCTTTCCAGTGGTCGACCGGCGCCCTCGAGCGGGTCGAGGCGCTCTGCGGCGGTCACCCATTCTTTCTGCAGCTCACATGCTCCCTGGTCTGGAATCGGCATCACTCCAGCGCTTCGCACAGCGACGTCTACGCGATCGACGTGAATGCACTGATAGAAAGCACTATCGATTCTGGAACCCCAGTGTTCGAGGCCCTTTGGAGCGGGCTCCCCTCGGAGTGTCGGGTGCTCGCGGCTGCACTCGCCTGGCAGCACAACACCGCGGTCCACACCGACCGTACGGTGGCGCTGCTTGAAGAATGTGGTGTGCCCATGGTCACCACCACCCTCGAAGAGGATGCGCCCGCTGAGCTCCGACGGCAAGGCCTGCTCCATCCACGCACCGACGCCCTGATGTTCGGGGTGCCGCTCTTCCGACTCTGGATTCGCGCACACTGTCCGCTCGAAGTCGCGTTCACTGCACTCGACCAGGTCGTGCCGGAAGCCGACCGGCTGTTCCAGGTTGCGGAGCGCAAGTGGCAGACTGCGAGCAACGAGGCCACGCGTCGAGAAGCGGTCGAACAGCTCGAAGAAGTCCTGCGGCTCAATCCGAACCACACCACGGCCACCGAGATGCTCGGGATGGAGCATGAGCGCCGAGGGGAACCCATCACCGCGCTGGCCTACCTGGAGCGCCTGTTCGAGATCCAGCCTTCGAGGGCACGCCCGAAGCTCGTGCGGATTCTGCTCCAGCTCGCAGACCAGGAGTCGAGCTCGGCCCGAAAGACTCGTCGGTATGATCGCATCCTGCAGATCGCGCCCGGCCAACCCCAAGCCACTCGCGCACGCGCGCAGCTCCAGCCGGTGTGGCGACGCACAAGAACACCATCGAGCGCACCCGCTCCGCTCCCGAGTCCGACTCCGGCCACAGACGCCACGGCGCCACTAGACAACACGATTTCGCCCACCGTGGCCTCTCCGTTGCGCCCTCGTGCTCCGAGTCCTCCGCCCAAAGTGGGCAGCGAGCAGTCCTCCTTCAGCCCAACCGAGGCGGATCCCAGCGATGACTCGGAGCTGGCGCTCCTCTACGATGCTGCGCGCGTGGCGCTCGATGTCGGTGACCGCGAGACCGCCCGCAGGCATCTGGGCCGCGTGGCCGCTGAACAACCCACCTTTCGGGAGACCGCTCGCTACCTGTACTTGGCAGTTCACAACGTAGATCCTGCCGCCACAGTCCATGCCCCAGGCGCCAATCCCAAGCGAACCATTCGAGCACTGACTGCGGGCATCCTGGTGCTGGCGGCAAGCCTGCTGGTGTCGATCACCACCCGTCCCCAGCCGCCGCCAACGGCGGATGTACAGGCACTCTCAAGTGCCATACCCACGGGGCCGGCACCATCACCGCCCGTCCCAGTGGTGTCCTCCACTGAATCGGTAGCGGCTGCCACACACCCAGAGGCAGCGCCAGCCACGGTCGTGGCAGATCTCTCCCTGGACACGCCCGCTCCCTCTGAGACCGTCCACGGCACCGACACCCATCTTGACACCGAGCCGCCCCCCACGCCCGAGCGCGAGCCAAGTCCCGAGCCCCGCAAGGCATCCTCCTCGGAGGCGCTCATCCAGAGAGGGTGGTCGGCCCTCGAAGCCGGCGCACTGACGGAAGCGGAGTCTCTCTTTGATGCCGCCGTGAGTCGGAGCCCCCACAATCCCGACGCCCACTACAGCCTTGCGTATGCAGCCGAGAAGCTGGGAAGCCTCGATATGGCCTTCATCCACTACTGCTCTGCCCTACGATACGCGGCGAGAGGCAGCGTGGTGCAGCGCGACGTGTCTGGACGGCTCCTGCAGCTCGAGATGACCTGCAACTGAGGGGATGTCGCCCACTCGACCCCCGGTGGTGCACCTCCACCCTCTGCTCAGCCCGCGGCGGCCTGCTGCACCATGATGGTTTGGTAGGGGATGTCGATGCCGGCGTCGTTGAGTCCATCATAGATCGCCTTTCGAACCGAACCGGTGGTGGCGAAGAGCTCGGTCGGCGGCACGTGGAAGAACACCGTGAAGTCGAGGCTGCTGGCACCGAGGTCGGCAAAGGCGATTCCAACACCTGGATCGTCGAGTACGGCATCGACCGACTCGGCCGCTTGCTTCAAGACCGCCATGACTGCTTCCACATCCGCACCATATGCCACGCCAACAGTCACCGAGCCCCGCAGCACGCCGCGACGGGTGTGGTTCACGATTGACCCTCCCGAGATGGTTCCATTCGGAATGAAGATGGTCTCATGCGTGGGCGTGGTGAGCGTGGTCGCAAACAATCCGACTTCCTGGACCACCCCGGTGTGTCCTCCTGCAGTGATGCGATCGTCGATGTCGAAGGGACGAAACAGCAACAGCATCACGCCCGACGCGAAATGCGACAGCGAGCCCTGCAGCGCGAGGCCGACCGCGATGCCGGCGGAGCCGAGCAGTGCCACGAGGCTCGTGGTCTCGAGTCCCACAGCCGACGCAGCGGTGATGAATGCCACAGCGAGCACAAGATACCGTGCCGCTTGGCCCAAAAAACGCGCGAGCGCTTCGGAAAGCTTTGCATTCCGAGCCATTCGCACAGCGATCTTCCCGGCGAGACCCGAGCCCCAGAAGCCAGCGGCGATGAGGAGCGCGGCCTCCGCCAGAGGATGAATCCACACGGACATAAACTCGGCAATCTGCGATTCCATTGACGCAGCTCCTGTCGAAGCGAAGGGCAGCTGTGCAGCTGGTTGGGGGTCGAGGCCTGCCCGTTGCCCTTATTTGCCCGCTCCAAACATGCAAATCGCCTCAAATGAACGGCTATCGCGCGCGCGCAGACTGCACATTCACTGCAGAACACCGCCCGACATCGCGCACCACACGCACACAAAGTTGGCTCTTCCTGAGAATACGACCGGTTCGGCCGTCGCCGACCCCCCGGCCGGCCCGCTAAGAGACTGAGGACTCCAGCCCATGACGATGCAGATGCAAACTTCGATCGACCGCTCCATCACCGATGCTGAAATCCTGATCGTCGACGACGATCCCCGCTTGCGCGAGGTCGTTCGCTACGCGCTGTCTCAGGCTGGCTTCCGCGTTCGCGAAGCCGGTGACGGACGGGCAGCCCTCCACGCAATCGAAGAAAGTCTCCCCGACCTCGTGGTTCTCGACGTCGTGATGCCCGAGATCGACGGCGTCGAGGTCTGCCGCCGGATTCGCCAGCACTCCTCGGTGCCCGTGGTGTTCCTCAGCAGCAAGGGAGAAGAGGTCGACCGGGTTCTCGGTCTCGAGCTGGGCGGTGATGACTACCTCTCCAAGCCCTTCTCCCCACGAGAGCTGGTGAGCCGTATCAAGGCCGTTCTCCGGCGGGTCCGTCCTCGCTCCGAAGCGCCCAAGCCTCCGATCGAGCCCGAGCCGAGCAACGCCATTCGTGTGGGACGGGTGCAGATGGACGTGGACCGCCATCGAACCACAGTCGACCACGAAGAGATCAACCTCACCGCAACGGAGTTCCGTCTGCTGCGAGTGCTCCTCGAGCGACCAGGCGTGGTGTTCACCCGCGCGAAGCTGGTGGAGAGCGCTTACCCCGGCAACCACTATGTCTCCGACCGCACTCTCGACTCCCACATTCGCCGCATCCGGCGGAAGCTCCGTGACGTCGGACTCGACCCCATCGAGACCGTCCATGGCGTGGGCTTTCGGTACCAGGAGAGCTGATGGCCCGCGCCCCCGCCTGGCGAGGGATCCGATGGTCACTGCGCGCGTGGCTCTCCCTGTCCCACTTCCTGGTGCTCATCGGCCCCATCGTGCTCTTGGTGGGGTTCGCCAGCCTCTCCCGTCAGCTGCATCACGTGGGACGCTCGGCGGTGTTCGATCAGGCCATCATGCTGCAGATTGCGCTCAATGAGAGCATGGCGCTGCAAAACCCGGGGGCTGTCCAGCGCCTGATGACGGAGATCCACGGACGAACCGGCACCGCGGTGCACCTCGTGGACCTCGACGGTCGCATTCGCATCGGCGCCGGCGAGCCGGCAGTCTATCTGGCCGAGCATCCACAGGTCGCACTCGCCCTGGCCGACACCCCGGACACATTCGGTCTCAACACCGATGACCAGAGCTTCTGGACTCTCAATGCGCCCATCGTGGCGGCATTTCCCATCCGTCGGGTGATGTCCACTCCCTTCGTGCGGGTCGAGTCGCCAGTCGGGGCCATTGTCTTGTCTCGTCCGTCGCCCATCGCCTGGCTGGGGGTCACCCACGTGGGCTCCAGGCTCGCTGTGTTCGGCTCAAGCATGGTGGCATTTTCACTCCTGCTGGCGCTGCTTGCCGCGAGGCGACTCGCTCTCCCTCTCGCTGCGCTCGCCAAGGCGACCGATGCCATCGCACAGGGACGCTTCGATGCCGCCAGAGACACACGCTCCGACCGGCGGATCCGCATCGACGAGATCGACACACTGATGACCGCGTTCACGGGCATGTCAAACCGTCTTCAGCGCCGCCTCGAGTGGATTCGAGAGTTCGCGAGCAACGTCTCGCACGAGTTCAAGACACCACTCGCCACCCTTCAAGGCACGGTCGAGCTGCTTCAGGACTCTCCAGACATGCCCGCAGAGCAGCGGGAACGATTCCTCGACAATGCCTCGGACGACCTCGAGCGGATGGACCGGATGGTGGCCGGACTGATGGAGCTTGCGGAGGCCGAGGAAGTCGACCGCCGCGACGTGGTCTCCCTCGATGATCTGCTCGCACGCATCGTGCGCGGCTGGGATGCGGTCCAACTACATGGGAAAGCTGGCACCGTACGTGGCGACGAGCAGCAGCTGGAATCGGTCTTTCGGAACCTGGTCCACAATGCCGTTCAACATGGAGGCTCGTCTGTTGCGGTGCAGGTTCGGTGTGTGCGTGAGGCCCATTTCCTTCAGGTACACGTGATCGACGATGGCCCTGGCATCAGTCCAGGCAACCGCAAGCGCGTATTCGAGCGATTTTTCACGACCGCTCGCGACAGCGGAGGTACCGGCCTCGGGCTCGCGCTCGTCCAAACCATCTGCGAGGCACACGGCGGCGACGTCCGACTCGATTCTCGTCCAGGACACACCGACTTCTGCGTGCAGCTTCCCATCGAGGCGGACTGACCCGACCCCAAACAGACCGCAGCCGTCAACGCAGCCTCACCCGTCGACGGCCCAAGCCCCAGAGGCCCAAAGCTCCCCACCACCAGGAGCCGACTCGCAAGGCAACGGTCTGACATCCAGCCTTGCCGTCCTCGCGATTCGGCCCATCCCCCGTCTTTTCCTCGGCGTCCGAAGTCGGACCTTCCGCCGCTGCTTGGGTCTCTTCCAGCCCATCGCAGTCCGCGTCGATGCCATCATCCGGCAGGTCCGTGGCGCCCGGATACACCGATGGATTGGCATCATCGCAGTCCTGAACATCCGAGACCGGCACGTATCCCTCCGGCGCCGCACAGGCCTGAACCGTCACACCCCGACCAGCACCGTCTCCGTCGTCGTCTGGCCACCAGAACGGCGCATCCTCCGGCATGGGCACGTCGGCCGCGCCGTCGCAGTCGTCGTCTCGTCCGTTGCAGACCTCGGCCGCTCCCGGATGGATGTCTGGCGCAGCATCATCGCAGTCGCCCCAGGGTGCATCCATCCCAAGGTATCCATGCGCGGAGCAGTCCACACCCAACGAAACGGTCTCGACCCCCACCGTCTCGGCCCGATCGGAGAGCACGCCGTCTCCGTCGGCATCCACAAAACACTGCTCCCAGCCGTCACAGTTCCCATCGAGACGGTCCCCCGGTACTTCCATGGCATCGGGGTGTACATCGTCCCGCGCATCATCACAGTCGCCACTTCGCAAGACCTGGCCCGTCGCTGGCACACAGGCAACCGCCTCCGTGGCGCGGTCACCAAACCCGTCGGCATCGCGGTCGTCCCACACACTCACCCCGCCCCGTACACCCGTGTCGGCATCGTCACAGTCTTCGGCCATCACCCAGCCGTCTCCATCGAGGTCCGGCCCCCCAAAGTGCACCGCCACCGTGCCAGCACCGGGATCGGCCACGACGAGGTCCGCGAAGCCGTCTCCGTCCAGATCGCCAGCCCCGTCGAGAAATTTTCCGAATGTGACTCCTCCGCTGAGAGCAGGCACAGCGGCTGCCTCGCCGCCCGCAGGCCCGCCATGGTGCACACCCGCTTGTGTGACCGTGCCATGACCGCCCATGCCCACATCCGGGTACCCGTCACCGTCGACATCGCCCAGGCCAGCCACGGTGTTCCCAAACTTGGCGCCCCAGGCGGGACCCGCCACAACCGTGGCGGCCACAGTCGCCAGTCCCGTCGGGCTTCCATGAAACACCGATGCCTGGCCATACGCCGATGCACCGTTGAAGGCCCCGATCACCAGGTCTGCATAGCCATCCTGGTTGACATCCCCCGCAGCGTCGACGGCCCGGCCGAAGTTGTCGAGTCCATTCACGCCTGACAGGGTGGTGTCGGGGGTCCCAGGCAGTCCCGATGCCGATCCGAGGAAGATGTAAGCCCGCCCCGTGATTCCACTCCATGCATGGGCACCCACCACGAGATCGCCGAGTGCATCGCCATCGATGTCGCCTGCCCCCGCCACAGCCACCCCAAACCATTCCGATGCGGTCTGGCCCTCGAGCTGCACATCCGCAGTCGACCCAACGTCGGCCCCCCGGCTTCCATGGTGCACAAGCACACGCCCCCGGTTGCCGTCGTAGCCGGGATCGCCCACCAGAAGGTCGTCGACCCCATCCCCGTTCAGATCCGGCGCGATGCCCACAGAAAACCCGAACTCGCCTGTTCGACCTTCGGGATCATCGAGTCGAACAGTGCGCCGCCCCACTCCGGTCGCAGACCCGTAGTGCACCCATGCGCGGTGGTCGCCACCCACCACCAGATCCGCGTATCCATCTGCATCCAGATCGCCGTCACCAGCCACCGAGCGACCGTACTGCCATCCAGCAGCCGGCGGGGTCGGATCCACTGTGGAGGCGGGGTCCGGCCCTGCTGCTGCCCCAGGCCACACCAGCACCTGACCTGGAATCGTGGTGGTTCCACCCACGGCGCCCGCCGCCAGCTCGTCGAATCCATCCCCATCAAGGTCGCCCACACCTGCCACAGAATCCGCGGCAAACGAGGCCATAAACGGCGCGGTTCGGAGAACCGGGTCTACCCAGACCGGTCCGGCATTCCCGGCAGCTTCGGCCACGATGTGGACTTCGCCCTTTGAAGGCTCGAACCGCACTGCTACGGCCTCTCCACGGGAATCAAAGGCCAGGACCGGCCCAAAAATCCATGCCCGACCGTCGAGGGCGGTGAGCCGAACGTGCGAGCCCTCGCCTCGGACCGACACACCCGCATCGGTCGGTAGGGCAATCGTGCCTCCTGCATTCGGCAGTCGCCAGTGCACGGCCGGTCCCTCGCGTGTGGCTCGCCAGGTCTCGTGGGGACCATCCGAGGGACCCAGAGACAGCAGCCCATCGCGTGGCCCCGCATGGTGCCAAGAATGCGGCCGTGCTTCGCGAACCTCGCCGACTCCCCGGTCGCACGCCGCGGCGCAGCCAACCCACAGGACCAGGACTCGGGTGGTTCGCATTTCGTTCACCTTGCGCAGCCGATGCGCCCGGTCGATACAGTACCCCCATGTTCGGTCACCGGAGCCACCGATGCCTCAGAAACTTTCATCGTCGCCCGCCCAAATGGTGGCCGGTGGCTGTCACTGTCGCGCCGTGCGGTTCACCGTTGCACTCGAGGCCCCCGAAATCATCGAATGCAACTGTTCGATCTGCACGATGAAGGGATTTGCCCATCTCATCGTTTCGAGCTCCGCGCTCACCATTCAACAGGGTGGCGATGCTCTCTCGGAATACCGCTTCAATACGCACACCGCGCGCCACACATTTTGCCGCTTTTGCGGCGTTCAGCCCTTCTATGTGCCGCGGTCGCACCCCGATGGATACTCCGTCAATGCGAACTGTCTCGATGATCGAGCATTGGTCGAGTCCATGCCCCGCACCACCTTCGACGGACGAAACTGGGAGGCACACATCAACGAAATCCGATGAATCCGGGCTCAAGGTGCCCCCCACTGCGGACGTACTTCCAGGTAGGCCCGCATGCGTCGGGTCCTGGAGAGGTCATGCCCCGTCGTTCCCGTTCCATCCTGGCCGCCCTCGCACTGGCAGCAGCTGTGGCTCCCGCAGCCGCCATCGCCACCACCTACGCCAAGGTCTTGGGCGTGGAAGGCCTCATTCAGCACTCCGACCGCGTGGTGCGGGGTGAGGTGGTGCGCACCGAGAGTCGGTGGACTCCCCGGGGTTACATCGAGACCCTCGTGACGATTGATGTTGACGACGTCTATGCCGGCCAGGCCGGGAACGAGGTGACCGTAGTGGCCCCCGGTGGAACCATCGAAGGCCAGACTATGGCAATTGATGGCGCACCGACCTTCACCGTGGGCGAAGACGTCGTGGTCTTTGCCAACGGCAAGAAGATCGTGGGATTCGGCCAGGGAGCCTTTGCAGTGGATGACAACCAGGTGGCACGGCGCAGCCTCGGCAACGAGCTGCCCCACAAGCACACCGCGCTCGAGCTGGACCGGGCGTTTGGTCAGCCCGACGTGGCGAGTGCCTGCATCGACCAGCACATCGACACCACCCAGCGCGAGGGATGGATGCTGCGCGGCGCCACGGGCACCCGTCTCGGGCGCGACGACGTTGCCATGTGGCGCGTCAACCTGCTGGCAAACATGGAATACCGCTTGGATGCTTGCGCAGACGGCCTGTACGAAGGCGCACAGCTGGTGCTCACCGATGAAGAGGGCAGCACACTCAGCCATGCCAGCGGCGACAGCGAGACCTCCCTGCGGTTCACACCGGCCGAGACCGGCGTTTACTACGTGGGCCTTTACGCGGAGGATCTGCCTGAGGGCGTCTGGCGGGGAGCCGCCTCGATCTCCATCCACTATCGCTGACGCCCGCTCTCACTCAGCGTTGCTGCACCCGGCATCTGCAGTACACACGAAGGCGCCGGCCAGCGTGTGGGCGTTGTAGCGTTCTCCGGCATACAGCACATCTTCAGGCTCATTGTTGGAAAAGGCCGTGCCAGAAACGGTGACCGACCATCCGCGCGTAGCGGCAATCGCGCCCCCACCGCTCGCCACGTTGCCCTGGATGTCGCCGCTGGAGAGGGCGAGGTCGCCTGAGCCGCCGTCTGCCAACCGGATCACGCCCCCCTTCCCTGCGGCACGGTTGTCGAACGCATCGACCCGACCGAGCACCATGCCCGCCGAGTTCGTGCCCTGCACAAACACCACGCCGCCCTCGTCGCCCGCTTCATTTCCGGTCGCAATGAAGTCACCGAACATTCCCACCGAAGCAGCACTCTGGAGTACAACCGCCCCGCCCCGTCCACCGGCTACGTTGGTGTTGAGCGTCCAGGTCCCCGGGTTGAACGTGGCAAACCCCTCGCCATAGAGCGCAATCGCGCCGCCGTCACCGCCTGCACGATTGTCTTCGAACACCGCGCCGCCGCCGCCTGCATCTTCAATGGCCACGCTGCCCCCATCGTCGGCGTACATGCGCACCGCACCACCATCGATGGGTGCCTCGTTGTTCTGAAACCGGACCTGGTCGAGGATGAGGGTCTGGCTCCCCTGCCCTCGATAGCCGCCCCCGCCCGCATCTGCGTAGCCATTGGTGATGGTGAGATCGCTGAGCTCCACCACACCATCTCCGATGAAGGTGAGGACGGTTCCCGCGCCATCCCCATCGAGCACGGTGCCATCAGGATGGCCGCGGAGCTTGATGCGCCCAAAGCCCTCGCCGCTGCCCTCGACGAGCGTTCGAGACTCGAAGGTACCTGGGCAAAGTTCGATCTCGGCATCTGGATCGGCAGAGGAAAGCGACTCTCGGGCAGCGATGGCGCTCTCCAACGTGACCCATTCACCCGTGCCCACAATCGCAATCACGCCTTCAGGACAGACCCCCTCCTCAGCAGATTTTGCGCCACAACCGGCGCCCAACGAGACCATCAATCCCATCCTGGTCGCCACCATCCCCACAGGCCCACGAGACATTCCATCCTCCACCAAGCACACAAGGAGCCAAAGCGTTGCAAGACCACTTCGAAAGTCGCCCCAAAGACATCGTCTTCGACTATACAGTAGGCCATTCATCGCGGCGGTTTCTGCGGGCCTGTTCGACCGGCGTCTGCTCCATACATACGTGCGATGAGCCACTGCTGCATCTCCCGGAGCCCCCGTGCCAGTACTCTCTCGAAGCCC
>CAJWOS010000171.1 GCA_913044235.1 uncultured Pseudomonadota bacterium | reverse complement strand
CCGACGACACGGCTGATCCATCCGACCCGTCCATTCGAGCCCTCGAAGCGCTCATCGAGCGCCTCGACGGTTTGCCCCTCGCCTTGGAGCTGGCAGCTGCACGACTGCGCATCATGGGAGTGGAGGGGGTGCTCCACCGGCTCGAGGATCGCTTTCGCCTCCTGCGGAGTCGCGATGGCACCATCGACCCGCGCAAGGCCGACCTGCGCACTGTTCTCGAGTCCTCCTGGCACCAGCTCGACCCTCGGAGCCGTCTCGGGCTCGCGCACTGCTCGGTCTTTCGCGGCGCGTTCACCTTGGAGGCCGCCGAGGCGGTCATCGACCTCTCCCACTGGCCCGACGACCTTGGGGCATGGGATGTGCTCGAGACCCTCGAGGACCACTCCCTGCTGGAGGTGGTGGGCCCCACTCGCGCCCGGCCGCACTTTCGCCTCCTTCACTCTGTGCGCGACCTCGCCCACGGCTTTCTGTCCACATCGGGAGCGGTGGTGGACCCGAGCGGAGCCGATCAGACGGGTCCAGCAGCGGTCGAGTCCGCCCGGGCACGGCATGCGGCCCACTTTGCTCGACTCGGCAGCGCGACGGCCCTCTTTCGGCTGCAGACGTCGGAGGGCCCGGAGGTGCTGAAGCGGCTGTACAGCAACCTCGATGAGATGGTGTCCGCCTTGGCCTGGGCGGTCTCTTCCAGCTCGATCAAGCATGCGTCGCCGCTGGCAGATGCGGTCCTTGAGGTGGCATCGAACCGCGGTCCGCCCAACCTGGCGGAAGGATGGATCGATCAGCTCCTGGCGATAAAAGCCCTTCCCATCGCCGATGCGGTTCGAATCTCTGCGCGCCGCGGACGGATACGCTCGAATCAGGGGGCATGGGATGCGGCCCGAGGGGAGCTCGAAGCCACACTCCAGCGGGCCCGTGAGCACGGCAGTCTCGAAGACGTCGCGCGCATCCGTGAGGCCTTGGGCGAAATCGAGATCGCGGCAGGCAACCTGAAGGTGGCTCGCGCACACTTGGAGCAGACCCTCGGCTGGGAGCACCATTCGGGCGATGCCAGTGTGGGCCTTCTGGCCATGGTGGGCCTTGGGCAGATCAGCCAGATGGAAGGCGACATCGAAGAGGCGAGCGCCAAGTTCAATGCGGCGCTGCAGTCGATCCGTCGCGCCGGACATCGGCGCATGGAAGCCATGCTGCAGTGTCATATCGGCAGCCTGGACCAGGAGCGCGGGCGGCTGGCACGCGCGCTGCAGCGCTACACGCAGGCCCTCGACATCGCCCAGGAAATCGGTAGCCGAATCGTGGAGCTGACCGCCCGTGGAAATGTGGCTGGTGTGCTCGTGGACTTAGGTCGGCAGGAGGAAGCCGAGCAGAGGTTTCTGGAAAATCTCGCGCAGTGCCGCAAAATGGGCATCATCCGAATTGAGGCGATCTCCCTGGGCAACCTGGGCACCCTCTACCGGGCGCGGGGGGAGCTCGGTGCTTCGGAGCGCGCCTACTTGGATTCCATCGCTCTCCTGGAGCGCATGCGAGACCCAACGGTGGCCACCATCATGCGGGGAAACCTCGCCGAGGTCTATCGACAGGTCGATCGACTGACCGAAGCGTCGGAGCTGATCGAACAGGTTCTCGATGCCATCGAGGCCGGACACGCAGGATGGGCACGCGGCTACTTCCTGGGTGTGGCCGCAGAGATCTGGGCGCAGTCCGGAGAGACCGAGCGTGCATGGCGGGCCCTGCAGGGGGGTGAGTCGCTCCTGCGCGAAGGAGGACGCCTCGTTGACCTGGGGAAGCTTCTCTGTCGGCGATGCAGCCTGCTGCTCGACCACGAGCGCTTCCACGACGCGCGTGAAGCGCTGGACGAAGCGCAGCGGACCGCTCGACAGATCGGCGCCTCGCATGACTCGGAGCTGTGCGTGGAGATCCGTCGCCTGGAAGTTCGGTTTCCGAGCGAGCCACGGGGAGCCTCGACCATCGGCTCGTAGCCCCAACAGCCTGTGGCGGGCCAGCGGGGGCTGAGCAGTCCTCTGCGAGACCTCGATGAAGAGCGGCACACCGAGGGTGGTGGAGTCGGGCTGTGCAAAGCGCTGTCCATACCAAGTTCCCGACACTGCGAGCGGTCTCGGCGTCTGCTTGGAGCGCTGGCCAGATTGTTTTGGATCGGCGGATAATGGTGCTCAGAACATTCGTACACAGAAAGGAATTCGCACGGGTATGGTGGCAGTACACGGAGGATCTATGCGCAAAAACTTTCACCAAGACCACGATGGCGGAGCAGTTCTCGACCTTCGCTGCGCCGCGGCACGGCGTGCGATCCATCTTCCAGATCTGCCCGAGCTTTCCCCAGAGGCTCGCCAGATGGCGATTCGAACCTGGCGTGGTCGAATGATCAATGAGCACATCTCGGCCCAGGTGTGGAGTGCGCTGGTTGGACAGCTGCTGCGGGCAGCCATCCCTCCAGAGTTGCTTGCAGGTGTGGCTGAAGCGGTGAGCGATGAGCTGCGGCACGCCGAGCTGTGTGCTGCGGTCGTGGAGGCTCTTGGTGGCACTGCGGTGGCCCGACTCCCGCCGATTGAAGATGTGCCCGATCACTCGGATGTGGGCGCTCTCGAGGGGGTCTTGCGGAATGTGATCAGCGTGGGCTGCATGTCGGAGACCGTGGCGGTTGCGGTCATTCGTACGGAGCAGGCCGAGCTGGATGGAACGGCCTTGGGCGAAGTTCTCTCGTCCATCCTCGCGGACGAGGTCTCCCATGCGCGCCTTGGCTGGAAGCTATTGGGGGCCTGTGCTCCGCTTCTCGATGCGGGGACCAAGCAGCGCCTGTCTGCCTACCTCGTGGATGCGCTCGCCCATCAGATCGAACACGAGGTGCCCATGCTGCCGATCCTCGGGGCGGTGGACCCGAACGCCGCGGCTGCCGGAGTGTGCGACGGTGGGTTTGCCCGGAGTGTTTTTCTCGACACCATTGAGCAGGTCATCGTGCCGGGCCTCGAGCGAGCCGGTCTGTCGGCCTCCGAGGCGTGGGCCAGGGCCCAGGCTCGCACCGCTTCACTTTTGGTCGCCTGACCTCACCTCTTGAGCTGGAGGCCTGTCATGGCCAGCCCCATGTGTTCCCACACCGAAGCACGACGCACCCCCTCCCGGGACGCTCTCCGTCGGAAAGCGCTCACGGCAGCGGCCAGCGTTGTGTTCGCTTTTTCTGCCGCTTCCTGCGGCTCCGATGAGCCGGTCAAAGACTCCGATCTGGATGCCGACATTCCCGTATCGATGGTCGACTCCGGGCAGCAGACCGAAGAAGGTGGAGGCTCGGACTCTGGCGAGGCCGGGTCTACCGACGACTCCGGAACCACTTCGCCGATGGAAGACACGGGTGAGGACATGCGGCCCGACTGCACGGAGGTGCCCGCAGAGGACTGGACAGACTGCTGCCGTGCGCTCGAGGAGTGGTGCGCCGAGGAGTACGCCACCGATCGCGAAGCCGCCGCGGAGTGTCTCTATGGTCCGGACTACGATGGTTCGACCGGATGCATGGCCTGGGGGCCACCCGTGCCGCCACGCGCGATGGTGTAGGTCGGCTCGACCGCTGCGGGTTTGGGCCTCCGAGTTCGGGGAGGCGCTCCCTTTGCGTGCCGACCGAAGCAACTGCAGGTCACGCCAGAGGTCTGGGTTGCCGCTGAGGCGCCGGAGTCACTGCCCTTGGGCACGAGACTCTGGGGTTTTGCGATCAGGAACGTTCGGCAGATCGCGCTACCAGGAAGGCATTGTCACAGATTGGGGGGGGGAGGAGGGTGCCGTGGGCGTTTCGCTTGCTCGCCCTCCTCGACGGCGGTACGTATGGAACGTTCGTTATACATAATGGAGCCGTCGATGTCCATCCGAGCCCTGTTCGTTGTCTGCGCTTGTGGCGTCTCCTCTTTCCTCATTGGCTGCGCGGACGATGCCGACGGGTCTGCCGGCAAGACTGGCCAGTGCGCCGATGCTGATGCCGATGCCGATGCCGAGGGTACAGGCGAGGGCGAGGGCGAGGGTGAGGGCGAAGGCGAGGGTGAGGGTGAAGGCGAGGGGGATGACGGGTCCAGTACGCTCAACCTCGACAACCCAACCGAGAACGCGCGGGCCTTCGCGCGGGTCCGCGGCTCCATGAACGCCGATGACGAGGTCGTGTACTACTGGACCGGAGCCATCTACAACCAAGTGGAAGCCGACCCCTACGGAGAGGCCGTCTCGGACTGGGGCAGCCCCATCCTTCGCTTCGAAGGCTTCAACATCGCGCGATTCCGAAACCGTGGTGGCGGCGTGTACGACATGCTCACGCGGGAAATCACTGTGTACCAGAACATGGGTGGCCGCATCATCGACTGCTGGAACAACGGTGCAGCCGGCGTCGAGGACCGTGAAGATGTAGCCGTGGTGCATGTCCAAAACGACCCGGTCAACTTCCAGGTGAGCGGCACCGACTACGTGGAGGTCGGTGATCACATCTCGTTCAGCTTCGAGGTTCAGCTCGCCTACGAGTCGGCACTCACGGTCGATGAGTACCCCGACCACTCAGCCGGAAACACCTACCAAAGCATGGAGATGTTCAACTTCTACGCGAGCCGCGCCGACTTGGAAGACGACAGCCAACAGTCTGTACCCGCACACATTTCTTGGACCCGCGTGGGCCAGTACCTGCCCTGGATGAAGATGGGGCAGACCCCAGGCAAGCTTGTGTACCACGCCCAAGGCTACAAGGTGATGGATGGTTGGGACGGCCTTCCCGAGGACCTGAAGGACTGGGTGCTCACCAATGCACCCGAGTACCAGCATGCGCCAGAGCGGTGGGGTTCCGGTGAGAACATGACCAGCTGGCGCTACTTCGACGAGATTGTACGGGCCGGTGAATACGACGGCCGCTGCTCCGACGGATGACGTTCTGGTGCAGCGAGGGACGCTACTCGTCTTCCGGGTGGAAATAGACGAGGTGGCGCACCCGGCTGGCGGACATGGGATGTCCCATCTCGGTGGCCAGCTTCGCTACGCACGTCCACAGGACGTCCTCTTCATCGTTGTAGGAAGCGCTGTGCTGCACCGCACCGATCACGTTGGTGGTATCGGTGTATAGGTTGCCGTAGGGGCCTTCCTCCACGCATACCCGTGAGACATTGCGACCCATGTGAAGCGCGTCGTCTTCGAGCTCGGGCACCAGCGCTCGCACCGCCCGACGCAGCGCGGTCGACGCCCGCTTGGGCTCGCGGAAGCGACGAATCCCCAGGGCCCGCTCCCCAGCCGCGGTGATCTCAGCACACTCAAGCGCGTCTGTATCGAGCGCGTCAGCCGCCAACAGTCCGCGCTTCACGAGCGAGCGGAGTGTGAGCGGATGGTGGCCTTCACCCCACCCGTCGTCGACCATCAGATCGTATTCGTCGGAATAGGCGTACAATAGCGCACTGCGCTGTTTCTCGGTCAGGGACAAGGAACCTCCGGAGCACACCGACAATGTGCACGGTTCCACCGCCCAGAGTCGGACATAATATGTCCTTTAATCGCGATGTGCCTCGGCCAGCAGCGGTGTAGAGTGCCTGGCCATCGACGGTGATCTGCATGGGAGTGCGTGCCTTGGGGCGACACCGGGTGCACCGATGTGGCTCTCGCCATCGCGCCTCGGGGTCCGTGCGACGACTCGCCGGAGCTCCGCCATTGGATGGTGGGGGTCATCCAGTACAAAACGCGCGGGCGAGGCGAAAGCCCAAGCTCCCGTGGCGGTAGGTGGGCACCACCCGGTTTCGATGGGCAGCCCGGAGGATGGAAGCAACGAAGTACCAGCTTCCGCCGCGAATCACTCTTTTGGGTGGCGGACCAGCAGGGTCTGTGTGCTGCTCCTGCGCGGCTGTGCCCGGCTTCCGCAACCCATGCCCGACGACACCGGCGGGCGTACTTCGGGCAGAAGACACGGGAGGACCATCTTCCGCGTAGATGTCCTCGCACCAGTCCTGCATGCCTCCCGCCAGGTCTCGAACTCCGTATGGACTCTCATCGACGGCAAAGGCTCCCACCGGCGTGGGTGCCATCCGGTCCCTGTGGCTCAGGCGCATGCTCGTCCAGGAGGGATCGAAGCCGTCGCCCCATGGATAAAAGCGCGCATCCACGCCGCGCGCGGCCTTCTCCCAGGCCAGCTCGCCAGGCAGTCCCCATGGTTGGCCTGTCCGCGAAGACTCCCAGGCCGCAAACGCCTGTGCCCCGTGCCAGTCGACCATGCATACCGGCCAGTCGGCCTGCCATCGGTCTCCATCCGCGTCGCATCGCAGCGAGAAGCGTTGTCCGTCAAACTCATAGATTAGCGCCCCCTGCTCTCCCGTGGTCCCGGCTTTTTCCCGCGCCGCATATTGCAGCGCCTCTTCTGTGCGACCCTCCGCCACCAGAGCGTCCAGAAACTCGATGTAGGACCGATTGGTCACGGGAAAGCGGCGAAACACCTGGCCGTCTACCCAGACCCGGCGTGCTGGAAGGCTCCGCTCTCGGGAAGCGTCGCCACCGCACCGGAACCACCCGGGCGGGACATAGCAGTCGTCGGGACGGAGCGTGCCGAGCCGCGGAAGGGGCACGGCAAGGGGCTCCTGGCCATCGGGTGGGACGCCGTGCCAGTGCTCCCCCCGCCCGATGCACACCGGGTAGCGCACTGGGATTCGCTCGGGATGCCGGAGGATGCATAGGTAGCTCCCCATGGGCATCGGCACATCCTGCAGCGGCGTCTGGCCGAGGCTGCGCTCAAAGCGGGCCACCAGGCGTCGGTTGTGCAGAACGTAGCGATGCAGGAGCACCTCAGCGCCGGGAGGGTCGGTCACCAAGGTGAGCGCTCCATCCCCCTTCAGCCAGGTCAGATGGGCCGTGCGCTCTGGGTGGTCTTCGGGAAGGGCCGCCACATGGTGGCGCAGCAAGGTCTCGACACGGGTGGTGTCCTGCCGAGCGTGCTCGCCCGCTTCGTGCTCCGTCCGGTAGCGGGCCGCCAATGCGGCATGGGCTTCGGGAAGGTCCGGGGCATGCGTGAGTGACCCCTGGAGCAGCTGCTCCGTTTCGATGTTCAACAGGCCATACCGCTTCTCAAGTGCGGCGGCTTCGTCTTCCTTCCGCCATCCGGGAAGCTTGTCGCGCTCCGGACGCCAGGGTTCCACCTCCCTGAGCAGAGCCGCCGCTTCGGCGCGCAGTGCCGCAGCCCGCTGGCGCAGAGCCATGACTTCCGGTGCCTTTCCAGTGGCTCGGGACACCACCGCGCGACCTTCTTCCTGGCGCTTGGAGCCATCCAGCCAGGCCTGCAGCTCCGCAGCGAGCTCCACCGCACTGCCAAAGCGGTCCGCGGGCGTGCGCGCCATCGCTCGCTCACAGGCTGCCACCAGGGACGGAGGCAAGGCGGGGCCCATCGGAGCTCGCGCATGGACGGCTCGCGCGAGCCTGGCGGCCGGGGAGACCGCCCGAACGACCACGGTTTGGAGGGGCTCAGGAGGGCCACTGCGGACCTTTTTCAGTACCTCCGTCGCGTCGCCTCCTGTGTAGGGAGAGCGACCACTCAAGACCTTGTAGAGCATCGCACCCAGGGCATACACGTCGCTGCGTGCATCGATCTGGTCGACCTGGCCGAGCGCCTGTTCCGGTGGCATGTAGGCCGGTGTGCCTGCCACCATGCCCACCTGGGTCTGGTGCGCTTCGGCATGGCTCCGGTCGGTCTGCACTGGGGCTTCCGACCCGTTTTCAAGCTCTCGCTCCGGGCGACCGAGGACTTTGACCAGTCCCCAGTCCAGCACCAGGACCTCGCCATGCTCGCCGACCATGATGTTGCTGGGCTTCAGGTCCCGATGCACCACGCCTCGGCTGTGGGCGTAGCCGACCGCCAGACACACCTGCTGCAGGACCTCCACCAGTCGCCGGAGGGTCCAGCTGGCCGTGGTGGCCTGTCTGCGATTCCGACCCGCCGAGTGCAGCTCGGAAATCACTGCAGTCAGGGTCTTCCCCGCGACCTCCTTCATGGTGAACCAAAGCCGGCCGTCCGGAAGCGTGCCCATGTCATGGATCGGGACGATGCCCGGGTGCTGGAGCTGGGCGGTGGTCTGGGCTTCTTCCAGAAACCTGGCCAGGAGTTCGGGGTTCTCGAGCACGGAAGACTGGATGACCTTGAGCGCGAGCGGCCGCTTCAGGTGGCGGTCGAACACCCGGTACACCTCCCCCATCCCGCCCTTCCCGAGCAGGTCGAGCACGTCGTAGCGAGGCAAGCCTTCGATGTGCGCCGCATTCGCGGAAGCTGACGAGCTCGGAGGCAGGCTGGGGGTCTGGGTCGGGCTCTGGGCGGGTCGCTTGTCCCACCAGACCTCAGTGTTCTCCACCGCCTTCGCAGACGACGGGTCCATCGGTGGGGGCTGCGTTTGCTGTGCGAGCAGGAAGGCGGCCGACTTGATGATGGTCTCGAGCTCCAGGCCTTGTGCCATACCAGTGCGAATGAACGTTTCGGCATCGCTGGACATGTCTACTCCGAGAGACCCGGAGTGTATGGCAAAGCAACATGGGTGTCTCTTTCATCCGGTTCCCAGACATACGGTCGATCACGCAGGGGGGCGAGCAACAACCTGTGGTCATCGATCAGGCGCTGCACACGCCCCGGTCCACCACTCGAACCACCAGGAGGCCGCCGCCATCGGAGGCTGGAGCGGTGGTCAGTACACGGAAAATTCCCGGCCGTGGTAGCAGCCCGCATATGAGCTCAAGCGGAGGCCCGTCATGCTCTCCGCACCGGAGACCAGTCCCACCGTGTCGCAGCCACCCGTCGACGAGGGCCACTCGTAGCTGCATGCAACGATGAAGCTCCCGGTGCCGTAGTAGGTGTGGGTGGAGACTGTGGCCCCTGTCGCACCCGCGACCAGACGCTGATCGTAGTACCCGTTGAGGATCACCTCATCGATGGTGGTTCCGGACCGCTCGTTGACCGTCCATTCGACCGGCTCGTAGCTGGACAGCACAAGCACCACGTTTCCCGGCCGGTCGATGTTGACGGTGATGGAGCCGGGCCGGCCTCCGTGGCCACCGTTTGATTCGTAGACGCTCACGATGTGCAGCTCGGGCTGCCCATGCGCATACGCCGACCAGCTGTAGAAGACGTCGTTGCAGGTGCCTTCAGACAGAACCTCGCATTCGGCCCAGTTGCTGGCGTCACTGTCGTCGCAGTCTTCGGTGTTCGCGACGTACCCGGAAGGCTGGGCGCAAGCGGTGACCACGGTGAATGGATCTCCCCTGCCGTCCCCGTCGAGATCTCGGTACCACTCGGAAGGACCTACGCCCTCGTCCACTTCTCCGTCGCAGTTGTCGTCAATCTCGTTGCAGACTTCGACCGCCCCAGGGAACACGCCGGCATCGCTGTCGTCGCAGTCACCGCTGTCTGCGGCCGTGCCGCTTCGCTGCTCGCAGGCAATCACTACAGAGTCGGAGTCGCCAAATCCATCGCCGTCAGCGTCGGTGTACCATTCGGTGCGGGCGTGCCCTTCATCGACGGCTCCGTTGCAGTTGTCGTCGACGCCGTTGCAGATGTCTTCGGCAGACGGAAACACGGTCGGATCGGTGTCGTTGCAGTCGCCGGCCACCTCGGTGTAGCCATCCGACGGCGGCTCGCACGAAAAGACCGACTCGTCACCACCGTGGCCATCGCCATCGCCGTCTCGAAACCACGTGACCTCGTCGCAGGCGGTGGCAGGCGCTGCGGCGCCGTCTTCCGCGACTTTGGAGGTCACCTGCGAGTCACTGCCACAGCCCGCGCCCAGGATCAGAAAAAGTCGAAACGCACGATGCATCAGAGTACTCCTTTCCAGGAGACAAGCTAATGCGTAACGATCGTTCTAACGATGATGGCTCGATATCCCCGACCGCGATGCCGCCCACGACGGTCGCCGTTTTCACCGTCGCTGCGGTCCATCGCCCACGCTGTTGCCCCGGCCTGATGCGGGCTGCCTGGGCGTGGTGTCACCGCTGCTTTTCATGGGATGGTGCTGGTCTGCGAAGCGCCGACCAACGTGCGCGGGTGATCTCCCATACGCCAACGATGCTGCCTTCGCGCATCTTGCCTTCGGCCTCGCCGATCTTCACGCAGCCGGTCTTTTCCTTGAGTCGGCTGGAGCCGTGGTTGTGGATGCCGCTGCGGAGCTCCATGCGCTCGAGTCCCACCTCGAAAAAGACATGGTCCTGGAATGCGGTGATGGCTTCGGTCATCAGTCCCTGTCCCCAGTACGGTCGACCGAGCCAGAAGCCGCGGTCTCCTTCGTCGCTCTGGTGCCGCCGCCAGACCAGCAGACCCACGGGGGTGCCGGTCTCCCGCAGCACGAGAACCCACGCGACCGAGGCGCCAGAATCCACTCTCGGCAGCAGGTCATGCTCCAGAAACCACTGCATCCCTTCGGCTGGGTAGGGCTGTGGAATCTGGGCCGACAGGTACCGCAGCACCTCAGGGTCGGCGAAGAGCGGTTGTAAGTGCGGCGCATGCTTCAGAGCGACGGGCTCGAGCCGAAGGCGCGGTGTCTGCAAGGTCGGTGTGTCCATGGGTCTGCGAAGCCTCCGCGTGGTGATCTGGCCCTGCCGGGATCGAGGGAATCCCCGTTGGGGAATGGGCAATCTGCGACCCGGTCCCGGAGGTCATGGGCCGTCTACACGGCCGCCCCATGGCGCGTTCGAGCCAACATTTGGAGCATGGGATGGCCGGTTTTTGGTAGAGTAGCGCGGCACGGCCTTCCCCACAGTCAATGCAGTCCAGGGGTTGTAGATGCGCGGATGTAGGGACGTGAACCTGGTCGGAAGAGATTTTGTGTGGTTGACCACCGCGGTGGTTCTCTCGGCGGCATGTCGCGCGGTGCCTACGGAGAGCAAGGATGCGACCGAAGCGGCCTTGGAAGACACGTTGGTCGACAACGACGGCGATGGCTTTTCCGATGATGAAGACTGCAACGATGCGGCACCCGATGTGGGACCAGGCATCGCCGAGGTGTGCAACGGCATCGACGACGACTGCGACGGACTTGTGGATGAGGACGTCAAGGACATCTTCTACGCCGATGCAGACGGCGACGGTTTTGGCAGCGCTGCCGATACGGTGGAGGCCTGTGAGGCACCGAGCGGGTACGTGCCGAGCGGCACCGACTGCGACGACTCTGAAGCCAGCGTCTTCCCAGGCAACATCGAGACTTGCGATGAGGTCGACAACGACTGTGACTCCGAGGTCGACGAAGACCTCTGGGCGACTTGGTATCTGGATGCCGATGGAGACGGCTTCGGCGACCCGGATGCCTTGGTCGAGGCCTGTGAGATGCCGTCTGGCCATGTCGACAACGCAGCGGACTGCAACGATGACAGCGACGATACCTACCCAGGGGCCGAGGAACTCTGTGATGAACGGGACAACGACTGCGACTCGGAAGTCGACGAGGGCCTCCTGCTGACCTGGTACCGGGACGGGGACGGGGATGAGTGGGGTGTTCCCAGCGAGTCAACCGAGGCTTGCGCCCAGCCGAATCGAGGCCTGCCTGGTGCCGAGTGGGTACGTGACCGACAGCACGGACTGTGATGACGGCAGCCGCGCGGTGAATCCAGCAGCCACCGAGGTGTGCAACAGCATCGACGACGACTGCGACCGCCAGATCGACGACGCGGACGCCTCCGTCGACACGTCGACGGGCAGCACGTTCTACCGCGACGGCGATGCAGACACCTACGGCGACGCCTCCAGCACAACCAGGGCCTGCAGCCTGCCATCCGGGTACGTCACCGACAGCTCGGACTGCGACGACGGTACCCGCGCAGTGAATCCAGCAGCCACCGAGGTGTGCAACAGCATCGACGACGACTGCGACAGCCTCGTGGACGACGCGGACAGCTCTCTGGATGCGTCAACCGGCAGCACGTTCTACCGCGACAGCGACGTGGACACCTACGGAGATGCGAGCAACACCATTCAGGCCTGCGGTGCACCCGGTGGCTATGTGACTGATGCATCGGACTGCGACGACTCCGACGGCTCGGTCAGTCCTGCCGCTACTGAGATCTGCTTTGACGGCCTCGACAATGACTGCTCAGGGTCGGAAGACGACAGCTCGGCTTGCTACGTGGTTGACTTCAATAGCGATGCGAGCGATGTGAACCACTGGGAAGAAGCCGGCTTCCCATCTGCTGCGGTCACCATGTACGTCACCGTTGCGAGTGGTGTGGTCATCGACTCGACCGACCCATCCATTCCTGCACTCACCACCGACGGCTTTGCTTCGGGATCGACCATCTACATCGAAAACCTCGGCACCATTCACGGTCGGGGAGGCGATGGTGCGTGCTCCAGCAGCGGTGACGGTGAGGATGGTGGTGATGCCATCGAGGTCACGGTGGATGTGGAGCTCGACACTTCGGTGGGCGGGGTCTACGGCGGCGGTGGTGGCTCGGGCGACGACCCGACCGGCGGCGGCGGTGCCGGCGACGGAGTGGGCTGCGGTGGTGGTGGCAATGCCTCGGGCGGCGTCGGTGGACACGGCCCGCAGCGGTTTTCGTCGGTCCCCGGGGGAGACGGATCCAACTACGATGGCAGCTATGGATACGGCGGAACCTGGGGCACACCGGGTACCGCGGGCAGCGGCGGCAGCGGCGGCAGCGGTGGCAGCGGTGGCGACGGCGGCTGCCTTGCGGGCCAAGGCGGTGCCGGTGGTGGCTGGGGTGGTGGCGGTGGCTGCGGGCATGCCTGCAGCGCCAGTCGGAACCCCGGCACTGGAGGC
>CAJWOS010000170.1 GCA_913044235.1 uncultured Pseudomonadota bacterium | reverse complement strand
GATGCGGCCTCCGACGCCGACTCCGACGCGGATTACGACTTCCAGGGCGAGATCGTCCTGACTCTGTCGTCGGCCGAAGTGGGGGAAGACACCTGTCGGGGCACCATTTCGTTTGATCTCGATCCGGATGCCTCGCCGCCGGTCATGGGCACGTCTTCCTGCACCTTCGAAGGACCCCTTGCCCTTGCTGGTGAGATTCCCGCCACACTCGACGCCGACTTCACCGGCGATGGCGATGAAATCGTGGGTGAAGCCGCCGTATCCATTCCTTTCATCGGCGAGTATGTGCTTCCTTGGGGCGGCACGGCGAGTGCAGCCGGCGTCAGCAGCCACGTGAGCGACTCAGTAGAAGTAGAAGGGTTTCTGGTCGACTACCAGCTCGACTTCGACGCGGTTCCCTGAAAGGCGCGCTTCGCACGGTCTTCAAGGGAACTTTGGCGGCGCTCTGACCTCCAACCTGTTCGGTCGGGTCCGAAGAGGGGGCTGACCGCCTGGACCAACCCATGATGCCGCCGCGCCCAGACCATCGCCGGACGCACCTCGATGCCGAAGACCTTCGGTATCGGGGCTTGTGGTGGCTGTGTGCCTCGATGGCGGCGCTCGCAGTGGGGTGGGCGCTTCAGCAGGAGGTGGTCGAGACGGGCGTGGTGCCCGTTCCGGAGCGTATCCTTGAGGTCGTGCACTGGGACCGGCCTGCGCCAGACGACACTGGGACGCGGGCTGCACGTCGGGTCGAGGGAGCTCCTTCGGGCGGGTCCGGTGGTGCGGCAAGCCCCGCGCGCCGCCACGTGGTGCCGGAGTCGCCGTTTGGCGACTTGTTTGCGGCCCCCACCTTCGGGAGCGATGAGGTTGACATGCACCGATGGGAGGGGATCTTTGCCGAAATGGAATGGGAAGATCCTGCCGCCGATCTCGGGCCTGGATTCCAGCCTGCAGCGACCGACATGGGGCGAACCGACGCCCTCCTGCCGGGTGCGCTCGACGAGCTTGCCGATCGGGCTCCGCGGAACGTTGTGCTGGCCGACGTGGCTCCGGGAGCACCTCGCGCCAGGCAGGCTGCGGTGCTGTCGAGAGTGGCACCTCTGCCACCGGTGATCCCTGAGCGAGTGGTGAAGCGGGTGATGAGCCGATGGAGTCGGCATCCGGCGGCCTGTCGAGATCGCGTGACGCCGGGGTGGCGTGGACGGGTCGCACTCGTGGTCTGGCTCAGCGACGGCAAGCTGACACGGCTTGAGTGGGAGGATGAAGAGCGGGTCCCGGCAGAGCTGATCGCTTGTCTGGAAACGCGGGCACGGCACTTGCTTCGGTTCGAGCCTGGTGAGGCAGGCTGGGCGCGACTGCCCCTGGTCTTCGAGTAGGAGTCGTCCCACAGGGCTCCGCGGCTCGCAGCGACGCTCAGTTTTGCCGTGTTGGTCTCTCCACGACGGCGGCGATTTCAGCTTCTCGGGGATCGGTGAGCCAGATCGAACCCGTCGCGTGCGTTGGAGCGGGCAGCGGTGTGTGTGAAGGCGCGCCGATGAGGGGATGCTGACCGCGCCGGACCAGCCGCAGACAGGCCGAGCCGCGGACGGATCCACGCAGGGCGAGCGCCACCCGGCCCATGGTCCAGCGGGGGTTGACCTCGACCATTGGCCAGAGCGCGAAGCCGCTTGACGTGCGGTGCACCAGGGCATCGACGCCCACGGGCCCGCGGTGTCCAGCAGCGGCAAGGAGCGGACCGAGTCGGGTCAGCACGCGCTGGGCGGTGCGCCCCAGGCGGTCGGGGTCGCGACCGTCGTTGAGGAGCCAACGCACCAGCTCACGGGGCAGGTCTCGATGCGGCGGACCGATGTGTGCACCCGCGAAGCGTCCGTCTGCATGCGTGTCGAAGCGCACCACGCCTCGCACCTGCACTGTGCCGTCTGCCGCGACATCACCATGAAAGGAAAAGTCGAGGATGCGCTCCAGCCAGGGTCCCACGGTCACGGTGCCATGGCGCCGCAGCAGTCCCTCGAGGCGGGTGCGCTCACCGTCGGGCAAGGGGGCACGGTCGCGAAGCACCCGTCGATGCTGGCCAGAGGCGCTCCAGTCTCCCTTCACCACGACTGCGGGGTAGCCCAGGGTGGCCAGATGGGTTTGGTGGTCGAGGATGGCCTGGAGGCTGCGGCACTCGATGGGAACCACGCTGATCGGCGACCAGAAGGGCTCAGGCGCGTGAGCGAGCAGCTCCCTGGATGCAGCGAGACCCCATCGCTTGGCGCCGAGGTCTGGGGCGCGGGAAGGTTCCTCCGACGGCAGCGAGAGGCTCCGGGCCCGTGCATGAGACACGGGAGACCATCCCCAGGGACGGGCCGCGCCCAGGGTGCGATTCGCCAGTTGGTCTGGATCATGGACCAGCTGTACCGTGGGCAGTCCGGCCTGGAGACGATGGGCGAGCCAGTCAGGACGGGGTGGCTCGTGAACAAGCACGATGTCGCCCGCCGTGGCAAGCACTGCGGGAAGCGCTGCGAGGTCTGAGGAAAGTCGCGCGATGCCCTTCTTCGGCTGGTACGGGCTTGGCGTGCGGAGGGCGTGGGCGCGGGCTCCCTCGGCATCCGGGTGGAACCACCACACATCGGCCGGTCGGCCCCGAGACATGCCCACGGTCTGCAGGCGATCCACGAAGTCCGAGGGCAGCCCCGCGCGGGTTCGTGCGGTGCGGTCGAAGGTGGGACCGATGGCACGAGCTGGAGTCATGGGCTCAGTGGTGTGCGCGAGAAAGGTTTCCCAGAGGGTGTCGTGGTCATTCTTCCACCGTGTGGCCCACACCACGCCATGGCGAACATGTCCCACTTCCTCGGCGTAGACCCGATCGAGGAGCTCGGCGGTCTCGGCATCGCCGGCTGCCCGCATGCGCTGGGACCAGTGCGACGCAAAGTCCAGGTTTGCTTGCTCCAGCACGAGCCCCATCTGCACCACAAAGGTGAGGGGGTCGGAGGGTGAGCGGAGGGCACGCCAGAAGAAGTCGCTCAGGGGGAGGTCGGAGAGCTGCACACCCAGAGCCTCCATGCGCTGTACGTACATTGACAGGTGGCTTTGTTCATCGGCCATCACGTGGGCGAGGCCGCGTCGGAAGCGCCGATCGGCACGAGGGAACCGCAGCAGCGCGAGGGCCATCAACTCCAGAGCTTGGAGCTCGTGGTTCGCCATGGCATGCAGCAGTCGCCCGCGCACGGCGGCCTCTTCAAGTGCGGAGAACGGGGGCTGGGTGGACCGAGCGGACTGCGAGGAGAGCCGGATCGACGCGGAGCGGCCAGGAATCAGTGGTGCCGTATAGACCGGCCCGGGTGCATCATCGGCAAAGTGGCGGAGATCGACACACTTGTCGGCCGCCAGGGACTCCCCCTCGAGAATGCGAAGCGCGAGGTCGCGAAGCTGTGGGCGCGCAGACATGCGGACGGTGTATCCGATGTGACCTTTGGTGGGACGCATCCGATAGGGTCGGGGTCTGGGAGGTGATGGTGGATCATGCTGCACGCGCCTGGGTGGATCGGGAGCAAGCCGTGGACCTCGTGGTGCGCGGTGATCGAGTGTGGGCGCTGGTGGCGCGTCCCGCAGAAGATGGGTCTCGCATGCGTCACCAGGTGGTAGAGTGCACGCCAGGTCACGCAGCATCCGAGCCCACGCCACCCAACCAGGACTGCACGAATCCCGTCATCCTGGCCGATGGAACTCTGCTTGTCTTGACCGATGGTGGGAACCTGGGAGGTGTGCGACAGGTTGCCAGCCGCACCTTGTCTGGCGGGTGGCGAACCTGGACCTCGGCACCGGGCGGCGTGGAGCGCTTCGCGGCAGCGGGCGCCGCTCTCGTGGTGCTGGAGAAGCATGGCGCGGACGACCGGCCGTGGAGGGCACCTGTGGTCGCGGTCTCTGCGGGGCCTGCGCGCCACTGGAACCGCTGGCACACCGAGGAGGAGTGGCGCCTTGTGGCGATCGACCGCCACACGGGAGATCGTCGGGTGCTCGAACAGCATGCGGATCTGCGGTGGTCGCAGTGCGCCCTCGCGCTGTCTCCGGATGGCGGCACCCTGGCCTGCACGCCGCTACGGGTGGCGCAGGATGGCATCCTGCAGCGTGGGCTCAGCTTGCGAATACTGCGCGGAGACCCGCTGAACGCCACGTATTGGGGGCCACCAAACGCCGATCATACCCACCCGGTCTTCTCCCCAGACGGCCGCCAGGTGGCGGTGGTCCAGCACGTTCGGTCTGCCAATGCACACGGGCGTCGACAGCTCTGTGTGGTCGATGTGGAGACAGGCTCATTTCACCCTGTGGCACCGGACTGGTCGGGGTGGTTGACCCCCTGTGCCTGGACGGCGACCGCTGGCATCGTGTGTCGATGCATCGTGGGCGGTCGGGAGTCGGTGTTTGCAGTCCAACCCCATGCGGAGGTTCCCCGGCAGCTCGATGGGAATGAATGGTCGTGGCTGGCTGTGGCGGCTGATGATGTGGTCTATGGATTGGCTTCGACCCTACACAATCGGCCACGCATTTTGCCGGTCACGGCCCCTGGATTCCCTTCGATCACGTGTTCCTGGTCGGCCAGCACCCCATGTCCGGTCCTGTATTGGCCGATAGCGGGCCCAGGGCGGCGACCCCTCGTGATGATGGTGCACGGCGGGCCGGTATCGGCGTGGACCGACAGCTGGCATCCGCGGCAGCCCGCAGCGTTCTTTCATTCGCTTGGCTTTCATGTCCTCATGCCCAATCCCGTGGGCAGTACGGGGCAGGGCGATGCCCATGTGAACGCCATCTGGCACGACTGGGATGCCTGCACGCGGCAGCTGCAGGCGCTCCTTCGTCAGGCGCTGGAGCGACCGGAGGTCTCGGAGGTGGTGCTGTTTGGTGGCAGCTTTGGTGGATGGGCGGTCAATCGCCTCGCTACAGCGATCGACACGCCCGAGGTTGCGGGCGTGATTACCCACGCAGGCATCTTCGACCATGCGGTGATGTGGGCCGACTGCGATGAGCCGGCTGCCTTTGTGTGGCATCTCGGCGCGGGCGTGGAAGCCCTTCATCGTGCCGATCCCGCGCGTTCAGTCGCGCACTGGACCGCTCCCGCACTGATTCTTCATGGCGCACGAGACTTCAACGTGCCCGTCGGACAGGCCATGGCTCTGCACCATGCGCTGGAGCGACAGGGGGTGCCGCATCGGCTGGTGGTGTTCCCAGAGGAAGGACACCACATCAGCTCGCCGAGGGCGATCGTGCGATGGTGGTCGGAGATCGCCTCTTTCTTGCACACCCTCGTGCAGGATTCGAGTGGCGAGGGCGGCTGAAGAAGGTAGGCTCACTCCTGGCCCGATCCACGATGCCCCGCAGCGGTGCATATTTTCGGCACTATCGCAGGCAGCGCGCAGTCTTGTTCGCACCGGTCACCGCTTTCCTCTCGGGATTCGTCGCTTTGAGCGAGTGGATCGGTGGGGGTTCGGTCGGATATCGTCCCGCCCGAAAACGGGGAGACGGGCCGGACAATGGAACTACGTTGTCGCCCTCACCCCTCGACTGGGGCGTTCATCGCTCTCAGGAGACTGTATGCAGCTTGGTGTACCCAGGGAAAGCACTCCCGGAGAGCGCCGCGTCGCCGCCACTCCCGAAACGGTCAAGAAGCTCGTCAAGTGGGGCTACTCGGTCGTGGTCGAAGCGGGAGCCGGCACCGGTGCCACCATCGACGACGCGGCGTATGAAGCCGCTGGAGCCACCATCGACCCAGACGGCAACGCCGCATGGGGCTCCGATGTGGTCTTCAAGGTCAATGCGCCGCGTGCACAGGCCGAAGGCGCTCATGAAGTGGACCGCCTCAAGGAAGGCTCCACCATCGTGAGCCTCGTCTTTCCGGTGGGCAAGGAAGACCTTCTCTCCCGGTATGCCGAGAAGAAAGTCACTGCGATGGCGCTCGACCAGGTGCCTCGGATCAGCCGAGCGCAGAAGATGGACGTCCTCTCTTCGATGGCGAACATCGCGGGCTACCGAGCGGTGATCGAGGCCTCACACCACTATGCGGGCTTCTTCGCCGGGCAGATGACCGCTGCGGGCCGCACCCGGCCGGCGCAGGTACTGGTCATTGGTGCCGGTGTGGCCGGCCTCGCCGCCATCGCCGCTGCTCGGGGCTTGGGCGCAGAGGTTTATGCCTTCGATGTGCGTCCGGCGGTCAAAGAACAGGTGGAGAGCTTGGGTGCTCGCTTCCTGCTGCTCGACGTGGCCATGGAAGGCGGGGAGTCGACGGGTGGCTACGCCAACATCATGTCCGATGAGTTCATCGCGGCTGAGATGGCGTTGTTTCGTGAAAAGGCAGCGGATGTCGATATTGTCATCACCACTGCGCTCATCCCTGGAAAGAAGGCTCCGACTCTCTACACTGCCGACATGGTGGAGATCATGAAGACCGGCGGCGTGGTGGTGGACCTCGCTGCAGAGCAGGGCGGCAACTGCGCGCTCACGGAGCCCGAAAAGGTTGTGGTCAAGCATGGGGTCACCATCATCGGCTACACCGACATGACCTCTCGCCTGGCTGCTCACGCCAGCCAGTTCTTTGCCACCAACCTCACCCATCTCCTCGACGACATGGGGCGCCACGAAGACTTTAAGGTCGATCTGGAAGACATTGTGGTGCGCAAGGCGCTCGTGGCCCACGAGGGCGAGGTCACCTGGCCCTGTCCGCCAGAAGTCGAGGAAAAGGCGCGGGTGGCTGCCCAGCCGCCCAAGCCCCAGGCGGACGCGTCGGTGGAAGCCCATAAGCCCGCGCCGCCGGTGCCCGAGAGTGGCATGTCGAGCTTTGGGAAGGGGCTGATCACTTCGGTGGTGGGGGTCGCTGCTCTTTTCGGCATCGGCTTGTATGCACCTCCGGAGTTCATGCAGCACTTCACGGTGTTCGTGTTGTCGTGCTTCATCGGCTGGCAGGTCATCTGGAATGTCTCACCGGCGCTGCACACGCCATTGATGAGTGTCACGAACGCGATCAGCGGCATCATCATTGTGGGTGGCATCCTGCAGGCTTCCTCGGGCGCGGTCGACCTCGCCACCATCTTGGGTGCAGTGGCCGTCCTGGTCGCCAGCATCAACATCGCGGGCGGCTTCCTGGTCACCCAGCGCATGCTTGCCATGTTCCGCAAGGGGGCTTGAGCCATGATTCTCGAAGCACAAAGCCTTCCCACCGTGCTCTATGTGGTTGCGGCGGTCCTGTTCATCCTCAGCTTGGGTGGACTCGCCAACCAAGAAACCGCTCGACGAGGGAACATCTACGGCATCGTGGGCATGGTCCTGGCCATCGGCGCCACCTTCCTGCTCGGCGATTTTGAGCTGTGGAATGGCACTGCCATGACCCTCATCTACGGGTCGGTTGCGATCGGCGGGGCCATCGGTGCCGTCTTGGCGGCGCGAGTCGCTATGACTGCTATGCCTGAGCTGGTGGCCATTCTACACAGCTTCGTGGGACTCGCAGCGGTGTTTGTGGGATGGTCGTCGTACCTCCACCCGCATGGCACAGAAACGCTGTCTCGGGCCGCACAGACCGTACACCTGATCGAGATCTGGATCGGGGTGTTCATCGGGGCCATCACGTTCACCGGGTCGGTCGTGGCCTGGGCGAAGCTCAATGGGAAGGTCTCGGGCAAGCCGTTGTTGCTGCCGAACCGCCATATGATCAACCTCGCGGCGGTGGTCGGCAGCCTGATCCTGGTGTTTCCATTCATCGAGATGAGCCACGGAGCCGGTGGGTTTTCGTACTTTGGCTTCCTGTTGCTGCTCGCGATGTCGGGCGTGGCCTTTGGCCTTGGCTGGCACCTTGTGATGGCGATTGGTGGCGCCGATATGCCCGTGGTCGTCTCACTGCTGAACTCGTACTCGGGCTGGGCGGCTGCTGCAGCCGGCTTCATGCTGTCGAACGACCTCCTCATTGTCACCGGGGCTCTCGTGGGCTCGTCGGGTGCCATCCTCAGCTACATCATGTGTAATGCCATGAACCGCTCCATTTGGAACGTGGTCTTTGGCGGATTCGGCACGGATGGCGGCGGCGAGCCGGCTCAGGTGGGGGAGGCGAAGTCGGCCGACGACTGCAACCACACCACGGCCGAGGAAGTGGCGAAGGCGGCGAAGAACGCCAAGTCGATCGTCATTGTGCCTGGCTATGGCATGGCGGTCGCTCGGGCCCAGCACTTGGTGAAAGAGTTCAGTGGTCAGATGCGCAAGAAGGGCATCACCGTGCGCTACGCCATCCACCCGGTGGCAGGCCGCTTGCCGGGACACATGAACGTGCTCTTGGCCGAGGCCGGAGTGCCGTACGACACCGTGCTTGAGATGGAGGAGATCAACGACGATCTCCCCGAGACCGACCTCGTGCTGGTCATTGGGGCCAACGACATCGTGAACCCCGGTGCCGAGACCGACCCCAGCTCGCCCATCTATGGAATGCCGGTTTTGCAGGTCTGGAAATCCACCAAGGTGGTGGTGTTCAAGCGGTCGATGCGGATGGGCTACGCCGGCGTCGCCAACGAGCTGTTCTTCAACGAAAACACCGACATGCTCTTTGGCGATGCAAAGGATACCGTCCAGGCCATCCTCAATGCCCTGTCGGGCAAGGCTGCGGCCTGAGCGGTTGACGGAAGCGAACCCAGGTGCGGCTGCCCGAGTGACGGCTCGGGTACTGCCGCCGGTTGGTTCTCGAGGACGGGTGCCGAGCGGGCCAACGATGGTGCTCGCTGCAAGGGAGTGAAAGATCGGCGTCGAATGAATCCGCCGGTGAAGAGTCACAGCACCACACCCACGAGGAGGTTGCCGTGAACAAGCCCACACCCCGCACGCTCATCATCGCTCCGATCCTGGCCATCGGTGTGGTCTTCGTTGCCAGTCAGGCTGCGAATGCCGCGTTCGGCATCTTCCACGACCAGCGACTCGTGGATGCGAAGGACACCATGCAGGAGCTGGTCCATGCCAGCGCATCCGAAGTGGCGTCGAGCACGGAATCGGAGCCGCAGGCGGTCCGTGCGAAGCCAAAGGCACTTCAAGGCGAACCCTCGGTGATGGGTTCGAGCGCCCGGAAGCGACAGTCTGCACGAAGAATGGCTGCACGGGCGGAGCGGAACAGTGACACGCTGCCCACCCGGTACCACCGCGGTCAGCGGATTCCAGACTTCAGCCGGATGCAAGGAGAAGGCGCGGAGTCGGCTCGGAGCAGCGGTGCTCGTCGAGGCCGGTACTCGGGGCGTCGACCGATGCGTTGATCGGATGGGAGCCATCGGCGCTCCAAGACGCTTCACAGGTTGTACTGATCTGTGAGCGTCATGGGCCGAAGCCGATGGAATCCCTCGACGCTCCCACCGGCGGCGATACAGGCTGAGGGCACGAGGAGCGATTGTGGTCTCATCCCGAGCTGCCAGTCCACCAACACCCCGCACAGACGACCTTCGTGGCGTCTGGGTTGCGTTGGTGGTGTTTGGGATCTGGGCGGTCAGCCTGGTGCCAGCGGTGTGCATGCCGCTGTCGCTGTCCCCGGTCCATGTGGTGGGCGGGATTGCGTTGGTCGCTCTGCGTACCTTCCTGTGCACCGGCATCTTCATCACGGCCCATGACGCCATGCATGGCCTCGTGGCTCCCGGTCGGCCCCGCATCAACAACGCGATTGGTGCATTGTGCACGCGTTCCTACGCGTGGTTTTCGTTCCGCCAGATGCGGGTGGCTCATCATCGACACCACGACACGCCTGCCCGCGAAGGAGACCCTGACTGGCACGACGGGGAGCACGGCGGCTACTGGTCGTGGCTGTTTTCATTCGCCAAGCGCTACATGCACTGGTCTCAGGTCGCCGTGATTGCAGTCGTTCACAACGTCTCAGTGCTGCTGTGCGGTGCCCCGGAACCACAGATGTGGCTCTTCGTATGGCTGCCAGCCCTCTTGTCGGCTGTGCAGCTGTTCACCTTTGGCACCTGGCTGCCGCACCGAGAGCCGCCCGGTGGGCACACCAACCCACATTCTGCGCAGTCGTCGGGCTTGCCCCCGTGGCTGAGCTTCATCACCTGCTACCACTTCGGGTATCACCTCACCCACCATGTCTTTCCGTGGGTTCCTTGGTGGAAGCTCCCCAGCGGGCGTCGAGTCTTGGTGGGCCGCGCTCACTGAACCAGTGGGTCGCTCAGGTGCACGGTTCAATAGAGCGACAGGTCGCCGGTGACCGGGTCGATGCGCTCCGTCGACGCAGGCCCCACCGCCAGGGCTGTGTAGGTAGGAACGCCATGAAACTCGGTGCGACCTGCATCTTGGATCAGTGCATGCGGAATGCCGGCAGCCACGGCACGGTCGCGCACCGCCAGCAGCTCTTCTTCACTGTTCACCTTGACCGCGATCTTGGTGAAGGCTCCTTGCAGCCACGCACGGGCCTCTGGATCGACCGCGACCCGTACCGAGCCGTCGGCCTCGAAGGTGGCCCCTTGGAGCAGTGCGGCCATCGACGCATGCGCTCCCTGGGCGATTTCCTTCCCGCGCCGCATCTTGAGATCTCGGCGAATCACGATGACTTGCTTGATAGACATGGGGACATTCCTGGCGGTAAGGGCGATGCCTCGGACAGGGTATCCCAAGGGTGTCACCACTCGTAACGGTAGGCGACCTCCCGGTGACATCCACGTGGATTTGCGAGACGGAGGGGTGGGTATCGGGTGATGGGGTGCGCCACTTTGGAGCCGCCATGCACGTGGCCATTGTCGCGCCATTCTTCCGACCCAACACGCTTCGCTACTTGGATGCTCTCACGCGTCTTCCTGGCGTGCGGTTGTCTGTGCTTTCCTGTGACAGCGCCCGCACCCTGGTGTCGCAAGCGCCGCGGCTCGCACAGAAGATCCATGCGATCGTACCGGTCGCGCCATCTCTGGATGGTGCTGCCATCGTGCATGCAGCGCGCCAGCTTATGGCCGCGCATGGGGCCATCGATCGACTCCTGGGGATTCTGGAGCAGCTTCAGCAGTCGCTCGGGGAAGCTCGCTCCGCGCTGTCCATCCCCGGAATGTCGGCCGAAGTGGCGTTCAATTTCCGCGACAAGGCTCGCATGAAAGATGTGCTGCGTGCAGCCGGCCTCGATGTGGCACGGCACTGTCGGGTCACCTCGATGGAGGAGGGCCGCACATTTGCCGCCGAGGTGGGATTTCCGATCGTGCTCAAGCCCGTTGCGGGGGTGGGTGCCAAGGCCACCATCCGAGTGTCCAGCGCCCACGAGCTCGAGGAAGCGCTGCAGCAGTTTCGTCCGTCGGAGGGCACGCCTGTGCAGGCCGAGGAGTTCATCACGGGAGTGGAGCGAACCCTCGAAGCGGTGCTGATCGACGGCCAGCCCGTCTGGTGGTCTGGAACGCGCTATTCGCCGAGCCCGCTCCAGACGCTGGAAAACCCCTGGATGCAGTACACAGTCACGCTTCCTGTTGAGGAGAGTACCCCCTGGACCGACTTTCTGCCCACCAGTATCCAGGCGCTGCAGGCGCTGGGCCTAAAGACCGGCCTGTCGCATATGGAGTGGTTTGAGACGGCAGACGGTCGGTTCGTGATCGGCGAGGTGGGTGCCCGGCCACCGGGAGTGAACATCATGCCGCTGATGAGTCATGTGTTTGGCCAAGACATGATCGCGGCCTGGTGTCGGCTGATGGTGTTTGGCACTTGGCCGAAGATGAGCCGTGGGCAGGCGGCGGGCTCGGCATTCTTCCGTGCCCAGGGCAGTGGAGACCGCATCGTCGCGGTGACGGGACTGGCAAAGGCGCAGGCTGCTGTGGGACGCTGGGTGGTGGACCGCGACCTACCCCGCATCGGAGCCCGCCCGAAAGATGGCTATGTGGGCGATGGCTGGGCGATCGTGGCGGCACCCACCACGGCTGAAGTCCACAGTGCGCTCGGCACGCTCGTGCGAACGGTGCGGGTGCACCGGGGATAGAACGGTCTGCATGGACGCCGAGTCAGCCGCACTCGCGTGCGTGCGGCGCCGTCGACTGCTGCAGTGCGGTGAGCAGCTGGATCAACATGACCGGATGCACAGGCTTCGTGAAGACTCGGTCGACCCCGGCGTGTCGGAGACCAGCATGGTGCTCGGGATCTTCGTGACCGGTCAGGGCAATCATCATGCAAGGGGCTGCCGCGGGCACGGTGCTCTCCAAGCGGCGGATCGACACCGCGGCCTCGCCACCATGCATCACCGGCATCTCTGAGTCGAGCAGCACCACGTCAGCGCGGGAAGCTCGGAACATGGTGACCGCCTCGGCACCGGTCTCGGCGAGGCGCACGTTCGGAGTCGGCGTGAGCTTGCAGAGGAAGTGTTTGAGGAGATGGCGCACGGTCGGGTCATCGTCGGCGATGATGATCTCGAGCGGCTCGGCCGCCTCGGCTGCGGCACCACAGAGGGGCACGGGTGCGGTGTCATCTTCCCGCGCCACGGCTGCAGTGGCCTTGAGGGCGCGCAGCAGGGCCGGCCGTGTGATGGGTCCGCGGACTGCGGCATGCGCCCATTCAGGGGTGCTTTCGCCCACGTCGACTGCTGCCACCAGGAACTGCCCTGGCAAGCCTGGCGGGCGGGGGTGATCGGGACTCTCCTGCACGAGCACATGGGATGCATCTGCAGCGGAGGAGACCTGGATTCCGAGGCAGGCGCACTGCAGCTGCACCATGCGCTCGTCTTCTTCCGACAATCCGCTCAGGTGGAACATCTCCGGGCGCTGGTCGACATGCGCTGCCGGGGTCTCGGCGGCAGGAAGACTGACCGTGAACCTGCTGCCTTTTCCGGGGGGGGACTGCACGGTG
>CAJWOS010000169.1 GCA_913044235.1 uncultured Pseudomonadota bacterium | reverse complement strand
GGAACGAGCCCTGACTCAACAGCCGAACCACCCGCGAATACCGCCCATTTGAGTCGGTCTCGACCACGACATCGCCACCGTCTTGGATGGTGACTTGAGCCCCCTCCACCGGATCCCCAGCCGCACTGCGTACCGTTCCGGTCACTTCGATTCCCGGCAGAAACTGCAGTTCCAGTGGCTGCGGCTCACCCGGCACGAGCCAGACCGCCTGGGGACTCGGCCCGACCAGCTCTGGATGCACAGCGGCCAGACGCACACCACCGCAGGGCAGGTCGTCGAGAATTACCACTGCGTTGCCGTCGACCATGCCATCGACCACCCATGGATCATCGCGAGGCGAGCTCGGCCCGGCCTCTACCTGCACATCGAACAGAGGCGTGGCGTTGGGCCCAACCGAGTGCGCAATGATGCTGCAGCCCGTGCGGATGGCGAGAGGCGCTGCGCTGGTTCGGATGCCGAGCACTGGCCTTACCCGCGCCTGGAGGTCTTCGGCTGGAGCATCAGGATGCAGTGCATCGTAGATGCCCATCGCCAGGAGCAGGAGAAAGACCATCGGAAGCGCAACCGCCGCGGCCAGGAGGCCGATCCAGCGTCGATGCTTCGTTGCGTCACTCATCCAGACCTCCTCCCATGAGGTGCTTCCGACCATCCAATCGGTGCCGGGTTCTACGTTCGCGGCACCCCCTGGTCGTAGTGCATTTTGGAGGGCAGTGGTCGTCTCTACCGGTCACTGGTGCCTGCGCCGATGCGGTCATGCCGGCCTGTATGGAAGCCCCAAGGTGCCGGAACGGAAGTTCATTCCATGACCGATGGCCACATACTGATCGTGCTCCAGAGGCAGCCACACGTTGGTGCCTTCCGCGATCACCTCGCTCGACACGAGCAGATGCTGCACAATTCCATCGGTGATGGGCTTCTCGCAGCGATCGGCATGGTAGGCCCAGCAAGAGTCCCGCTCCGGGCACCGCGACTTGTAGGTGGAAAAAAACAAGTCCACGCCGCGCTTGTAGCCGATCAATACACGGCCGTTGGTGAGCAGCAGGTTCAGCTTGGTGGGTCGCTCCGGATCGAACGAGTCTGGCGACGCAGCCTCCACGAGCGCCTCCACAGACTCTCGCAAAGCATCCACCACGTGTTGCGCAGTGACACCGGGATGCTGCACGTCCGACACCTTGCGGGCCAGTCGACTCATGACCACGTAGAAGAAGCGCTCGCTGTCTGTGTCGCCCAGCACATACCGAGCGAAGCGTGGATCGATCAAATCATCCACCCGCTCGCGGACCTCTGGTGTGTTGAAGCCACAGATCTGACCGTTGTGGGCAAAAGTCCAGGCCCCGTGTTGAAAGGGATGGCAGTTGAGTACCCGCACACTCCCGGCCGTTGCCTTGCGGATGTGGGCGAGAAAGGTGCGCGTGGACACGACCGCGCTCACCTCTCGAAAGAGGCTGTCCCCGAGCGCCCGTGCATCGTTGCGCACCACCTGGGGAAAGCGGTCGACGTAAAAAGCCACGCCCCAGCCATCCTGGTGGCTGGTGGACTGCCGAGCCATTGCATTTTCCGCAGCCACCAGAGAGTGGTGCACTGCTGAGTCGATGGCAGAGCGAAAGCCGTAGAGGCGACACATCACAAATTCCAGAGGTTCATTCGGGCGGCGAGGCGGGAACACCGCTGAAACCAATCCGGTTCCAACCGTATCATCCCGAAATGGCACCAATATAGGGATTTCTGGTGTTCAAAACCATCCACGACGCTCGACGCAACACTACCGGTCCCGCCTTCGCACAATTCCGCACACTTCCCTCGGTCCACCCACCTGCTAACCGCCGAGCGCTCACACTCAAGGGACCGATTCCTCGACCACATCCTTCACGATGGCCACTGCAATCTCCGGGGAGCGTTGAAGGACTGGCATGTCTCCACGACCGTAGACAATGACCGCTGCGAAATCTTATTCGGTCATCCCCGGAAGCCGGAGGCTTGAGTCTCTTCATCTTCCTGTGTGAAGGACGTACCCAGCGGTTGAGCCTGCGCGCAGTCGTGCATCCCCATGCAGTCCTGTCCCTGAGCTTCGTATCCCGAAGGGTGGCCACTTTGGTGGCTCTCCATTCCTCCTCGCCACCCCACCGGGCCCAAAAACCGACGGTCGACTTGCAGGTCGGTCTGGTTCAGGAGTCCAAAGAGCACCATTCCACAAGAGACTCGGGGCGACTTTGCCCCGCTCAGGCGTTTGGTTCTACAAAGCCACTCCGAGCGTACCACTCGAGATAGCAGGAAACCTATGCGTCATCGGTCCAGTGATCCCAGCATTCTCGCCGTGCACCGCTTCGGGTTGGGCGCGCGTCCCGGTGAGCGGCGGTCCATCCGAAGTGACCCTCGTGGATGGCTCGAGGCGCAGCTTCGTTCGTTCACCAAGCCTTCCAAGAGACTCTCCCAGCAGCCGTCCCATCCCGAGCTCTACCGTGAACACCTCCGGCAGCGCACCCGCGGAGAAGACCAGGGAGCGCGCCGCTGGGCCCGAACCGTGTATGTCGAGGAGCGCATCGCTCGATTCGTCCATGCGGTGACCACAGACCAGCCCTTCCGCGAGCGATGGGTGCGCTTGTTCAGCAACCTTCTCTGCGTCTCCGCCCGCAAGCGCACCATCACCTTCGCGGTGGGAGCCCACGAGCGAGAAGCCATCCGCCCCCATGCCGTGGGGCGCTACGAGTCTCTTCTGCTCGCATCCACAAAGCATCCGGCGATGCTGGTCTACCTCGACAACCAACAATCCGTGGGACCGGGCAGCGCTCTCGGAAGCGCGAAGGGCAAGGGGCTCAACGAAAACCTCGCGCGCGAGATTCTTGAGCTGCACACCGTCGGTGTGAGTGGTGGCTACACGCAGACCGACGTGACCGAGCTGGCAAAGATGTTGACCGGCTGGACCGTCCGGCCCCCCAAAGAGGGTGTTGGCGACTCTGAGACCACCTTCCTCTACGCGAAGCGCCGTCACCAGCCCGGCTCAAAGACCTTCATGGGCACGGTGTACCCGGAGTCTGGCCAGCAGGAAGGAGAGCGCGCACTCAAGCGCTTGGCACACCACCCGTCTACGGCCCGTCACATCGCGCACAAGATCGCCGTGCACTTCGTGGCTGATGACCCTCCCGAGCCGATTGTGGCCGACCTGGCCCAGTGCTTTCGCGACACAGAGGGAAACCTGCAAGCAGTCGGCGACAGCCTGATTCACGACGACCGGGTGTGGGAAGAGGCGGCTCGGAACCCAAAGCTGCGTACGCCTGAAGAGGTGGCCATCGCCATGATGCGGGCCAGTGGCTGGCAGGATCGACGGTCCAAGGTGCCCGAGACGCTCATCTCGATGGAGAAGGCCATCCAACAGATGGGACAGCTTCCCCTGTCTCCGCCTTCCCCCGCTGGCTGGCCGGACCGACAAGAAGACTGGGCCGGTCCTGAGCAGATCCTTCGCCGGGTGGAGCTGGCCGAAAAGACCGGTGCGTTGTTCGGGCCCCAGATCCGCAGCCCAAAGGCGTATGCAGACGATCTCCTCGGCGATCGACTGCACCCCGAGACCCGACAGGCCATCGCACGCGCGCCCGACCGCAGCACCGCCGTCGCTCTGCTTCTCGCATCGCCGGAGTTCCAATGGCGCTGATCTCCTCCAGACGTCGCTTTCTCGCCGGCCTGGCTGCAGGCGCTGCTGCCGCTCCTCTTCCTTCCTTTGCATGGGCCTCGGGCAATGGCCCACATCGCTTCGTGCTGGTCTTGCTTCGCGGTGGACTCGACGCCCTCGCCGCAGTCCCTCCCATCGACGATCCGCACTACCGGGATGCGCGCGGCACACTGGCCCTCGCCCCCAAGGCCGTGCTCCCCCTCGACAACACCTTCGGCCTGCACCCTGCCCTGGCTCCGCTCGCCAACTGGTACGCCGAGGGTCACCTGATGCCAGTGCATGCCGTGGGACTCAGCTACCGGGGTCGCTCGCACTTCAATGCCCAGGATGCCTTGGAAAACGGTACCGAGAGTCCTTCGGGGGCCGACTCAGGCTGGCTCAATCGGGCGCTGGTCAGCATGCCGGGCGAGCCGTCGGCGACCGCCATCGGCACCACGCTGCCTCTGGTGCTGCGCGGCGACGCCACCGCTTCGTCGGTCGACCCGACCCGCAAGTCTCGCCCACCCGAAGACTTCGTCGAGTCGGTGCTCGACCTGTATGCGCGGGATCCGATCCTCTCCGACGCCCTGACCCAGGCGCTCGAGACCCGCGGCCAGGTCATGTCGTCGGGCAGTGCAACGCGCAAGCGGGCCTCCCGCACCGAGCGCTCGAGCGCCGGCTTCAAGGCCGCAGGAACCCTGATGGCCGACGCGAATGGACCCCGCATCATGGTGGTAGACAGCGCAGGCTGGGACACACACGCACGGCAGGGCACCGAAGAAGGCGCGCTCGCAAGACTGCTCGCCGGACTCGCCAGCGGTCTGGTGGAGCTGCGCGCCGGGCTCGGTGATGTCTGGGCATCCACCACTGTGCTCTGCATTTCCGAATTCGGGCGTACCGTGCGGCCGAACGGCACCGGCGGCACCGATCACGGCACCGGAGGCGTGGCACTGCTCGCAGGCGGAAACGTCCTCGGCGGGCGTGTGGTCACGGACTGGCCGGGGCTCCGTCCCCAAGACCTGCTCGATGGTCGAGATCTGCGTCCCACACTCGCCGCACGCCAGCTGTTCAAGGCCGCCCTCCATGGTGGACTCGACATCTCCGACAACGCGCTGGAGCAGGTTGTGTTCCCAGGCACAGCAGCACTGCCTCGTCCCACCGGATGGTTCCGTTCCTGAGCCACGGATCCGGCGAGCATCCTTCATCGGCGGCGCCCCCATGCGTCGCCTCTACAGGCAAAGGAGCCGCGCCAAAACCGTCCACATCTGCATCGGATCGGTCATGAACACGATGTTGCCGATCGAGAACCACGTAAACGTGATCCAGATGGCGAGGGGGGTCGGAGTCCTCGCAACCCACCGATGCAGCGTGGGAGCGCGTCGGCGTGTGCTTCGCCAGGCGTGCACGCCCACCACCCCCACACCATGGAAGAGTCCAAGGAACAGAAAGGTCCACGACAGCTGGTGCCAGATCTGGAACAGAAAAATGGTGACCATGAAGCCGAGATAGGTCTTCCAAGGCCGCGGGCGGGTGCCGAATAAAGGCAAGAACACGTAGTCACGGAAAAACGTGTGCAGCGTGATGTGCCACTTGCGCCAGAAGGTCGCGATGTCGGTTGCCAGGATCGGCCAGTCAAAGTTTTCGGGAACCTGGATTCCGAACAGTCGGCCCAGGCCGATGGCGATGTCGGAGTAGCCTGAGAAGTCCATGTACAGCTGCAAGCTCGCCGCGTACACCGCACATGCGAGCGTGACCGGATCGGTGGTGTCCGGCTGGAGCAGCAGCGGCTGGGCCCAGCGACCCAGCGCATCCGCAACCAGAAGCTTCTTCACCAAACCACTCGTGATGCGAATGGCCGCATGGTTCAGCTCGGCGAGCCCCGGTCGGCGTGCTGCACGAAGCTGTCTGGAAAAATCCTCGAAGCGCTGCAGGGGACCGGCAATCCACAGCGGTGGAAAGAACAGGTACGCCAACAAGTACGACACCGGAGCCGCCCGAAACTCCGGTCGTCGCCCGCGAGTACGCTCCACCAAGACGTGGATGAGGCGAAAGCTCAAAAACGACAGCCCCACGGGAATGAAGATATCGGCATAGCCAGGAAATGCGAGCCGGGAGAGCTCCGGCGCAGCAGCGATGGCCGTGTGAGCGGGTATCTCGAAGACTTTCCAGGCGAGCAGGTTGACCACCAGCACACTGAGCATGGCCACAAATCCCACCCGGATCGACCGACCGACACGCCGACGAGCAGCGAGTCGTCCCGCAACTACCCAAGTGACCCCCGCGAGCAAGACATACAGCGGAAGGAAGATCGTGGCCTGACCTACCGCAAAGAGAGCACCAGCGGCGAGCAGCACCCAGACTCGCCCGCGCCCCGGCACCCCCCAGTACAACAGGACGGTCGCCACAAGGAATCCAAAGACCGGCAGGCTGACGAGGGACATCGTGAAGCTCCTACCCGCCCGACCCCGTAGAACGCACCACAAAGCCCACGTCGAAGGGGCGTATCGATCGGGTAGCGGATCGGTGCGTTCCAACCCGGTCCCCCCAGAGCCCCTCCCTCACCAGGAGACGATCTTGAACCTTCGAGCGCCGAAGGAGCGCGGTCTGTTTGCAGCTCCCCATCCGCCCCGTACGGCGTGCAACGCGAGGCGACAGACAACGGGATGGGTCGCGTGCGATATGCTGCCCGCCCGGCGTTGACCGGGGGGAGCCACGGTGCCCGAACCTGATCAGTCTCAGTCTCCATCGAACGCGGAAAACCGCGATGGGACGAGTCATGACATCGGCCAGACCGCTGAAGGTCCAGCACAGGTCGCGGAAGACGCTTCGTCCGACTCCCCGACCTCTCCAGCGGGAGGCGAACCGGCGCGCAACCCATCGAATCCGAATGGTCCATCCACCGGTTCGCGGCTTGAGCCGTCTTCCGATCGCAGCCGCCGCCGCCTCGATCCGACAGCCCCCCAAGCCCGTCGCGCATCGACCGACCTCGACGAAGCGCTCAGCGCTGCTGCCGCCTCTCCGGCCGGGAAAAAGGTCCCCACATCCAAGGAAGCATCCGAGCTCGACGACCTGTTCAACCATCAGCAGGAACCCGAGAGCAAGCCTGAGGCCAGTGCCGGCTCCTCTACCGTTGAGGGCGCAGGCAACCCGATCCGCCATGTAAACCGAACCACGTCGAAGAAGTCGTCTCCAGGAGACTTCGAGCCGTCCGGTCTCTCCAACTCGCGCGTGATGGTGGAAGGTGGCTCGATCCTGGAATCGGAGGAGCGGGAACTGGACTTCCAGCCGCTCGAAGATGCGGCAATGCGATTCGGGATGCCACCAAACGACCGCCCCGAAGAGGATGTGTCTTCCTCGGAGACCCTTCCCCACGTGGGCACAGCCCAATCCCGGCTTGCGGTGCATCCAGGAGAGCAACCGGTTCCCGAAGACTCCAGCGGCTCGTTCTCTCCCAGCAAAGACCGCGACGAGCGGGTTCCGATGCCGCCTGCAGATGCCGTTCCCGACGAGCTGAGTCCGGTGGAGTCCTACGGTATCCCGACTCCCAGCAGCAGCGACCGGGTGCCCATGTGGCCCGACCCCACCCTCGGTGCCGGTCCGAGCCCGATGGAGGGCGTGGGCGCACCCGCCCCGAGTGCCGGCAACCGCATGTCGGTCTTGCCCGGTCCCGACCAAACCGACCTGGGCAGTCCCATCGAGCCCTATGGCGCGCCCACACGCACCCGCAAAGACCGGGTTGCCATGTGGCCGGATCCCACGAGCGACGACGCCGATAGTCCGATGGAGGGTGTCGGGTCGACCACCCGCAGCGCCCGGGACCGGATGGGCCTCCAGCCGGGGCAGACCAACGCAGATGGTCCCAACACGATCGAGTCCTACGGCGAGCCCTCCGAAGACCCCAGCGAGCGGGTGCTGCTGGTCCCGCTTCCACTGATTCCTGGCCTCGGGAGTGTACTGGAGGACTACGGCGTCCCCGCGATCGAGTCGACCGAGCGGATGGGCCTGTTGCCCTTCGCACCGTCGGGCGATGCCACAAGCATGGCGGAGGTCTATGGCACCCCCAGCCGAGTTCGGGGGGAGCGAGTCTCACTGCGCTCCGAGCCCGACCTCGAAGCGGGCCGGTCGGCAGAGTCCTATGGACATCCGAGCGCCAATCCGAGCGAGCGCGCCCCGGTCTACCCCCAGCCCGACCTGGATGCTGCCGGCAACGTGCTGGAGTCGTATGGCGAGCCCAGCGCCTCCTCCAAACAGCGCTTCGATGTGTATGAACAACCCGACCTCGAGGCAGGTCGCTCGATCGAGCCATTCGGACATCCCAGCCTGAAAGCCGGACAGCGAGCGCCGGTCTCCAAGACCCCGTCGGCTGATCTGCTCGAGAGTGCGAATGTCCTCGAGTCGTATGGCACCCCTACGCGCCGTGCCGGCGACCGCGTCGATGTCTACGAACAGCCCGACTACCAAGCCGGCGACACCATGGAGTCGGTCGGCGACCCAAGCGAGACCGCCGCCTCTCGCGGCCCTGTGTCGCCCGCACCCGACGAAGCCACCCTCAGCGAGTCCCAGACGCTCGACGCCTACGGCGATCCCACCCGAAACGTTGCGGACCGTCTCGAGCTGGTCGACCTGCCAGACTACGCCGTAGGGGCCACTCTACACGGCTACGGCGACCCCCATCGCAGCAGCACGCAGCGCATGGATCTCGACCCAGAGCCCGAGATCGATCCGGAATTCAGCACGCTCAAGCCCATCGGCAAGCCTCTGCAGAACCACGCCGCTCGGATCAACCTCGACGACCAGTCCGACACCCTCACGGACAAAAGCTCGCTGGAAAAGGCCTCACAGACGTCGGCCGACCGCACCAGTCGGCTCGGACGAACCGATCACGATGCCGCCATCGACCATGAAGCGCTCGCGGCGGCGAAACTCCGGTTGTCGACCGATGCCAGCGATCGCATCGGCTACATCAATCCGACCGAGCCCAGCGCATCCCCCCTCCCCGACATCTCCACCAACGCGATCCTCGAAGCGGGTCGCATGCCCGTTTCGCAGGCTGAAAAAGACACTCAAGCCAACGTCCCGAATGGGCTCGAAGGGCTGATGCCCGACCCGCGGCTCCGAGGCCACGACCGGATGCGGCTCACGGAGGAGGAAGACTTCGAGCTGCCCGCGGAGCTGCTGGGCAAGATCCCCGTTCCCCCCAGAGTGGTGCAGGTCGTGGGACCACTGCCCGAGGACAAGCGCTTCACAGCGGCGGGAGACGAGCGGGTCCTGAAAAAGGAGGTCATCCATCGCCGCATGGACTTCCACTACCAGCGGTACGAAGAGCTCCACGTGCACCGGGGCTATTACCACTGCCCGTTCGCTCCTGATGAGCCGGTCTTCAAAAACCCCGTGCCGCGGTTCGTCGCTGGGCGCATTCCTCTGGGCAACGGCCTGCTCGCCCAGCTCCTGTCCTCGATCTACGACGACCATTCCACGATCTTCGAGCAGGCAGGGATCCTCGATCGGCTGGGCTTCGCACTCGCCGAAGACCACATCCGCACGGGGCTCGACAACGCAACCCTGGCCATGCAGCCTGTACTCGAGGCGATGTTCGCCGAATTCGAAGCTGGCGAGGGGCGTCCGAACGTCGACAAGAAAGGCGTGGACACGAACCGCCCAGGCCCGCGCAATCGCACGGTGGAAGGCCACTTCCTGTTCGTTTCCCGACCCGACGCTCGCCTGCTCATCCACCTCGAAAAGGGCGAGACACACGACCTGATCAAGGATGTCCCGCCCAGCCGACGCAAAGGGGAAGTAATTCGAGACCTCTTCCGTGAGCGGGTGGGCTACAACCGCTCCGGCATCTGGGCTGGCGTCCGTCGACGGTTCACACTCGCGCTCGCAACCAGCCCTCGCGAAGCGGCCTACGCCCTGTTCCTCATCCACGCCATCAATGTGGCTTCGAGTTCCAAGCACGGACAACACAGCGAGCTCGTCCGACGCAGTCGCGCCTTGCGCACATGGCTCGACGATCAGCGCGGACAGTTCGAAGATGCAGACAACCCGCTGCAGCGATCCATTCTCTATACGCTGACCAGCTGGGACCGGATGCGGTTCGTCGACGACAGCGACGACGGAAGCCCTGTGGCTGAGCCCGCTGCTGCGAAGTTCCCGAAGAACTACGTGCCTCTGTGGCCCTTCGGCGACGACGCCGAAATTCGTCGTGCCACCACCTGGTACAGCTTGATCCACACCTGTCGACTGCTGGGCGTGCGACCCTGGGAGTACCTCAACGACTGTTTCGCCGCGCTGTCAAAGGATTCACCGATCCAACCGGAGCAGTGGACACCCCGAGCCTGGGCCAGCAGCATTCGGACATGACTCCGCACTCGAGAACCGAACGAGCCCCGCGCAGCATGGCCAGCGCGCCGGGCGGCTTAGATCCATTTTCGAAGCGCAGCCAGGTTGGGAAGGACTGCATGTGCGCCGAGCGTGTGGACTGGTTCTTGCGCATAGCCCCACGCCACAGCGAAGAAGCGTATCCCCACGGCTGCGGCAGCTCCCGCGTCGTTCCGGGTATCACCCACCATCACGGCCTGCTCAGGACCGATATGCATCGTGTCGAGCACCCGCTGCAGCAGGGCCGGATGGGGCTTGGCAACGGCCACATCTCCCAGCGCAGCCACCACTTCAAACCGGTGGGCCCAGCCCAGGTGATGCAGCACCGCGTCAGTGGGAACCCTGGGCTTGTTGGTGCACAGAGCCAGCCGATGGGTGCCATCGAGCCGCTTTAGGGCAGCGTCCACCCCCGCGAACGGACGGACCGACGCTGCGCAGTGCACATCGTAGCGCTCGCGCAGAAGGACAAGAAGCGGCTCTACCGGAAGGTCTGCATCCAGCAGTCTGAGCGTGCGCGCAACCAGGCCGGCAAGCCCCCGTCCCATGCAGTCCACCAGCTCGGTCTCTGTGAGTGCGCGCAGTCCGTGCACCCACAGCACCTCGTTCAAGCTGGCAAGGAGAGGGGGACGGCTATCGATCAGAGTGCCATCCAGATCGAAGATCACTACAGGAGGGGTCGACCGCATGCATCACCCGTTCGTACCAGACCCGATCCTGTAGCGGCAGAGCCAGTGCCCGATCGTGCCTGCGCTCGATCCTGTCGCACAATTTCACAGATCCATCAAAGGATGGACGATCGCCGCTGACGCGTTCACGGTGTGTATCGAGGCCCTCTTCGAACCACCGGACCTCTCATGCGCCTGCACCCAATCATCTGGAGCTTGCCCCTCGCCCTGGCCCCGCTCACGGGATGCCGCACTTCGTCGTGTGGACAGACCGGATGTCTGGGAACCGTGGAGCTTCTCTTGTCGCAGCCAATGGAGCATCCCGGCGACTACGTCTTCGATGTGCAGGTGGGAGCCGGAGACACCGTTCGCTGCACCGTGTCGCATCCAGCCGGTCCGACGTCGTGCGACCAGCGCTGGGCCGATGTGCTCACCGGAAGCGAAGGCACGCTCGATGGGGTCATCCTGTACCGGACCGACATCCGGTCCGTGAGCGTGAGCGTTGCGCGCGACAGTCAGGTGATTGGAGGCGGCACCTACGCACCGGAGTACGAAAAGTGGTTTCCCAACGGACCCATCTGCGACGACAAACCTTGTCGGCATGCTCTGGTGGAGGTCGGCGTGGTGACCACCGCAAAGCGCGACCGCTCCGCTCAGTAGACCGGTCGCTCGTCGGTGTTCGCCATCACTTCTTCGAAGGTGGTCTCACCGCGGGCCAGCTTCTTGATGCCATATTCGCGAAGCGTAAGCATCCCGTCGTTGAGGGCTTCCCGCTTGATGTCCTGGGCGCTTGCCCGCTCGTGCACAAGGCGCTGGATCCGGGGGGTCATGGGCAACACCTCAAACAGCCCCGTGCGCCCCTTGTACCCGGTGTAGCGGCACTTCGGACAGCCCAACGCCTGCTTCACCATCAAGCGGCGACCACGGGTACCGGGAATGCGCAGCGCCAGTGCCTGTTCATCGGTGAGCACCTTGTCTTCGGCGCAGTCCTTGCAAACCCGGCGGACCAGCCGCTGCGCGACCACGCCCGTGAGCGTGCTGGCGAGCAGAAACGGCATCGCCCCAAGGTCGAGCAGGCGTCCCACCGCACCAGCCGCTTCATCCGTGTGCAGGGTGGACAGCACTTGGTGACCCGTCAGTGCCGCCTGGACCGCATTTTCCACGGTCTCCTCGTCGCGGATCTCCCCCACCATGATCACATCGGGGTCCTGCCGCAGCACGGTGCGCAGCGATGTGCCGAAGGTGAGACCGATCCGCGGCTGCATCGCGATCTGGTTGAAAGCCGGATGCACGTTTTCAATGGGATCTTCGAGGGTGACCACATTGATGCGCGGCGAGTGGACGTGATGCAGTGCGCTGTAAAGGGTGGTGGTCTTGCCACTTCCAGTGGGGCCCACCACAAGCATCATCCCCGACCGGTTCGCCAACATCCCCCGGAACATCGCGAGCTCTCGCGGAAACAGCCCGAGGCGCTCGATGTCCTGGGTCAGGACCCCAGGATCGAACACGCGAACCACCACCTTTTCACCAAACGCTACGGGCACGGTCGACACACGCATTTCGACTTCGGTTTCGCCGTGCGCCGTCTTGAAGCGGCCATCCTGCGGACGGCGTCGCTCGGCAATGTCGAGCCTCGCCAGCGTCTTCACCCGGCTCACCAAGGCCGGGTACACCAACCTGGGCAGTCGGTGGACCGTGTGGAGGATGCCGTCGATCCGCATTCGAACAAGGGCCTCGTCGCGCTTCGGCTCGAGGTGGATGTCGCTCGCCCCCTGATCCAGGGCATAGGTGATCAGATACCAGACCGCTCGAACCACCGGCTGGGCACCGGCGTCGATGGACTCATTGCCCATCTCGTAGAGCTGCTCAAGGTTGCCGAGATCGGGCAGGTCGGTCTGATATTCCTTCTCGGCGGCCCGCATCGAGCGCCGGAATCCGTGGAACTCTACGATGATGCCGAGGATCTGGCTCTTTTGCGCCACCACAGGCTCGACAGCACGGTTGCTGTAACGAGCGATGCTCTCCAGCAGCTCCCGGTCCCATGGATCTGCCACCGCCAACACGAGCGTGTCCGGACGGACTTCCAGTGGAAGGACCAGGTGACGCTCGGCAAAGGGGCCACCGAAGGTCTCGGTGACCAGCTT